>DVGE01000201.1 GCA_018712885.1 Candidatus Pullichristensenella stercoripullorum
TTTCGCGTAAAAAAATTGAAAACCGCAAAAAATCGCTCTCCGAGGGGTTGACAACCGGCGCAAGATTCGCTATAATATCACACGTTGACCGGGCGCGCCGCGCTCGGGCGGCAGATAGCCGAATGGTGTAACGGTAACACTAACGACTCTGACTCGTTCATTCTAGGTTCGAATCCTAGTTCGGCTGCCAATAAGCCTCCATGGTCAAGCGGTTAAGACGTCGCCCTCTCACGGCGAAAACTGGGGTTCGAGTCCCCATGGAGGTGCCAGATCTCCTACCGGAGTTGATACGACTTCGGTAGGGGATTTTCTTTGTATACATGCAGGCAGAAAGGCTCTGCTGCGCTGAGGTCCTGGGTCGGGGAGGCGGCGCGGGAGTCAATAGCCTTTGGTCATATGCAAAGGCGTCAGGATATAGGGGCGCCCGTTGGCGCGCATGCGGCGGCAAGCGTTGAATCCCGGGATGCGCGGCCGCAGGTGTCGAACCGGCCTCCATGCGTTCAGTGGTGGAGGCAGTCGTGCGGTCAGGTGCGTCCATGAAAGCTTCCCCTCCCCGGATCGCGGTTTCTTGCACTTCAGTTTCGCCTGTTTGGATTTACCGCGCCTCCCTTTCCCTCGCTGATTCTGCTTTATATTCCAGAGCCCACTTCAGTCTTTCTAAAACATGTGACGATAGCTTCTCTGGCGTTTGCGCTTCATTTCCATTGCCTTTCTGTCAATTCCTCCTCCATTTTCTCATTGCGCCGCAGTTGAGACTTTTGCGCTCGGTCTCCAACTTCTTTCCGGGGTGCTGGACCTATACCGCAGTTATTATATGGCGGAAAAGATCCTGCCCTTGACGCGTTGACGCGGGCAGTGGGGGGTGCTATAATGGATGGCATGTTTGCCCAAGGAGGAATACCTATGGAACACGCACGGATGCTGGTGCTCTCCATCGACGCAATGACGGGCGACGACTTGCGCGCTGCCGCCGCGCTGCCCAACTTTGCCCGCCTGCTGGATGGCTGCGCGTTGGCAACGGAGGTGCTTTCTGTATTTCCATCGCTGACCTACCCCTGCCACGTCGCCATGGCCACGGGCTGCTGGCCGATGCACACGGGGGTCTACAACAACGAGCGCTTTTTGCCCGAAACGCGCAAGCGGCCATGGTATTTCTACACGGACGAGCTGGCCCGGCCCACCATCTTTGCCGCCGCGCGCGCGGCGGGTGTGAGCACGGGCTGCGTGATGTGGCCCTGCATGGGCAGAGGGCCGATCGACACACTGGTGCCGGAGATCTGGGGCGAGACGCCGGAGGCTCCCTTCCTCGAACCCTTTTGCGCGGCCGGCAGCGCGGACTTTATCCGTGAGATCTGGCCGCGCGTGGGCGGCATCCCGCAGGGGTTCCGCCAGCCGATGTTCGATACGTTCGTCACCGCCATTGCCGAAGAGATCATCCACCGCCGCGCGCCGCAGCTATTGTATGTACACATTTGTCAGTTGGACAACGCCAAGCACTACTTTGGCCTCGGCTCCGCCCAGACGCACGCTGCGCTTTCCAATACCGACCATTTGCTGGGGCGGCTTTTGAAGGCGCTGGAAGAGACGGGTGTGCTCGCACAGACCGACATCGTCCTCTGCGCCGATCACGGGCAGCGACCGGTGACGCGCGTTTCCTTTCCCAACCGCTTTCTGCGCGCGCAGGGGCTGCTTACGCCCGCAGAGGGCGGCGTGTCCGACTGGCGGGCGCAGGTACACTCGGCTTGCCTGAGCGCTTTTCTCTACGAAAACGGCACGGAAAACGCCAGCGCGGCTCTGCGCCTGTTGGAGGAGGAGCGTGTGCGCCAGGCGTTGGGGATCGCCTCTGTGACGCCGCGCGCGCAGGCCGTGGAACGCTATCATCTGGACGGCGGTTTTGCCGCTGCGCTGCTGGGGGAGGAGGGCGTGTTTTTCAGCGACGATATGGACGACGGACCGCTGCTTGTCCCTGCCGCGCAGACGGGCGTGCGCTATCTGGCCAACCACGGGCATGACCCCGCCGTGGGCGAAAAGCCTTTTTTCCTCCTCCACGGGCCGCACGCCCGCCGTGGAGCGCGACTGTGCGGCGCGCGCTTGATCGACGAAGCGCCCACCGTGGCCGCCGTTCTGGGGTTGAAGATGCCTTGGGCCGACGGTCGCGTCCTGCGGGAACTCCTGGCCTGACCCTCGCTGCCCGCCCTGCGATCCTTTGTCGCGCGGGGCGGGTTTTTCTGACGGCTTTCGCACTCTTTTTCCACCATTCGCACAAAATCACCGAAAATTTTTACCCGTGCTTATTTACAAAGTTTGCGCTTCATGTTATAATACCCTCTGTAAAATATACAAAATACTGTACATTGAACGAACTCGGCGCTTTGGACAAAAAGTGGGGGCTGCACATGATACGATCCATCAACAAACAGCAGCTTGTGCGCGAGCGTCTGGCTCGGGAGCTGTTGGTACTGCATTTGGAGGGCAGGGATCATCTGCGTCCTGTGCAGCATTACGCCGAGAGCTACGGCGTCGGGCGCGGCACCGTGCAGAGCGCCTTTCAGGAATTGAAGGACTGCGGGGCCATCGTCCTCAACGCCTGCGGCGCGCGAGGCACCTTTCTGGAGCGCGTGGAACAGCGCAAACTCTTTGACGCCTGCGGCTACGGCGAACTGATCTGCCTGATGCCGCTGAATATCAACAGGGACTACCGGGGCCTGGCGACAGGCATCTACGAGACCATCTCCGCCAAAGACCTTCCCATCCACATACTTTTCGCGCGTGGTTCGCGCAACCGTATAAAGATGCTTTTGCGTCAGAAGTGTGACTTTGTCGCCATGAGTCAGCTTGCCTGCGAAGCGGCCATCGAGCGCCGCGGCCATACCATCGAGGCGGTGCAGGCGCTGGGCAGTTATCCAGCCGAGCTGGGGGTCATCACCCGCCGCGGCAGGGACTACGTACCGGGGCAGACGAAAGTGGCCTTTGACCGCTATTCCTACGACCAGTGCGCCCTGCACGCGCTTCTGGGCATGCGGCCGGAGGAGCGCAAGGACTGCCTGAACGTGCAACTGGCGGACATGGTGCGCCTGGGCATGGTGGAGGCGGCGCTGTACGACCGTTGCGCTGTGCCAGAGGAAGGAGAATTGCAATTTCACCCGCTGGAAATGCCCGAAGAGACGCGCGCGAAACTGCACAGGGCGGTGGTGGTCATCCGGCACGGCGACGAGCCGATGCGCGACCTGCTGAAGAGCACATTGAAGCCAGAAGTCGTCACGCGCGTGCAAGAGGAAGTACTCGCGGGCGTGCGGCTGGTCAAATACTGAGCGGAGGGCGTTTTATGCGCAAATATATCGGTACGCTGGAGGACTTCGTCGCCCATCCCGAACGGGAATACGACGAGACCTTTTGGGCGGACTATCAGGTGCTTGGCCCGATGTTTTCGGCGCTGCGCATGTTTATGACCATGGAGGATGTCCTCACGGTCATCGTCGGCGCCAAGGGCTGCGCCTACCACTTGAATTTCACCCTTGTGGCCTGGGGAGAGATCGACTTCGACCTGGGCAAGCGCCCGCTGCCGGTGCTGGAGTTCAGCCAGCAGCAGATCGTGATGGGCGATTTCACGCCGCGGCCGGAATGGCTGGCGCGCCTAGCCAGACTTGCCGGGGAACAGGGGGCGCGGCGCATTGTGCTTTTGCCCACGGACGCCATGGAGATCTGCGGAGCGGACATGGCCACCATCGCCCGTATCATCGCCGAAGCGACCCATGTGGAGACTACGGAACTGCACGTTTCCGGCATCTCCGGCCCCAACCAGTGGGCGGGTTATGACGCAGCTTTGGAGGCGCTCTACCGCCCCTTGCTGCAAAAGCCGCGCGTGCCGGAACCGTCGGTCAACCTCGTGGGCTGGATGTGGCCCTCAAGGCGGCGCAATCACGAGATCGGCTGCTGCATGGCCATGCTCGAGGAGCTGGGCATCCCCGTCAACACAGTGGTTTCCGGCGGCAGTACGCTCGCGGACATTGAAAAGAGCGTCAATGCTTCGGTCAACGCCGTGGTCTGCTCCTCGCTGATGGGTGACATGCTCGACACGCTGGACAAGCACGGCCTGCGTCTGGCCGGCAATCGCGCGCCCTATGGTTTCAGTGGCACCAGCGAATGGCTGGAGAACATCGCCGCGGCGCTGGGAAGGGACGTTTCCACCGGCATTGCCGCCATGCGCGCGCGTTATGAGCCGAAATTTCTCGAAAACAAGGCGCGTCTGAAGGGCAAACGGGTGTTTGTCAGCGGCGGCCCCGGTCGCGTCATCGGCCTTTTGCACGCCCTCAACGATTACGAAATGAACATCGAAGTGGCCTGCATGTTCTGGCCGCACTTCTGGAGCCGCAAGGATCTGGCGCATCTGCTGGAGGATCACGGCCTCAAAGTGGGCACGTTCATCCTCTCCCCGGGACTGGACGACCTTGAATGGGCCGCTACGCACTTCGACTTCGACGTGTGGATGGGCGGCTATCAGGAACAGCACACCTGCAAGCGCCACGGCATCCCCTTCGTGCCCATCACGGTGTATACCGTCACCCACGTTGGCTACGAGGGCGCGGTGAACCTGGGCAACAAGATGCTCATGGCCATGGACGGCCACTCCTTTGTGGAAAACTGCTTTACCGCCAACGAGATCGAGGGATATATATGCAACTAGACCGACTGGAGCCGATGAACGGCTGCGGCATTCTCGGGGCGCTGAAATGCGTGGCCGGCATGCCGGGGCTGCTGCCGATGATCCACGGGCCGGTGAGCTGCTCTTCCGGGCACCGGCTGGCCATGCTCTACGCCGGCGTGGAGCCGCTTTTGCCCACCACCTGCATCAAACAGGCGCAGGTGGTGATGGGCGCCAACGAGCGCCTTGAGGCCGCTCTTCAACGCGCCTGGGATGCCTACCACCCGGAATTGACGCTCGTCATCCTCA
>DVGE01000202.1 GCA_018712885.1 Candidatus Pullichristensenella stercoripullorum
GGAAACGGTGAAAACGCGCGTGCGCGAGGCGCTTGCGCAGGTGGGCCTGGGCGAGGACATTCTGGAAAAATCGCCCTTTGAGCTCTCCGGCGGGCAGAAGCGGCGCGTGGCCATCGCCGGCGTGCTGGCCATGAAGCCGGGCACGCTGGTGCTCGACGAGCCGGTGGCCGGCCTCGACCCCGCCGGGCGCGAGGAACTTCTGACCCTCATCCAGGGCATCCACGAAAGCGGCGTCACCATCGTCATGGTCACCCATTCCATGGACGACGCGGCCCGCTTCTGCGACCGCCTCATCGTATTGGATCACGGCCGCGTGGCCTTTGACGCCGCCCCCGGCGAGGTCTTCCGCCACGAGGATGAATTGCGCCAAATGGGGCTGGATGTGCCCGAGTGCGTCAAACTGGTCAAGGCGCTCAAAGCGCGCGGCATGGACCTCGGCGAGGGCCTTTACCGCATGGAGGACGTGCGCGCCGCCATTTTGCGGGAGGTGGGGAAATGCTGAAAAACATCACCATCGGCCAGTACTTTCCCGGCAATTCCTTCGTCCACCGCCTCGACCCGCGCACAAAATTGCTGTTGACCCTCGGCCTCATCGTCGTGGTCTTTCTCTCGCAGGGCTTCCTCGGCTTCGCGGCCGTGTTTGGCTATGTGCTGCTGGCGGCGCGCATGTCGAAGATCCATCTGCGCTTCCTCGTGCGGGGCTTAAAGCCCGTGGTCTACATCGTGCTCATCACCTTCTTGCTCAACATCTTCTTCCAGAGCGAAGGCACGCCGCTGTTTTCCTGGAAGTTCATCACCGTGACGGACATGGGCCTGCGGCGCGCGGCCTTCCTCGCCGTGCGGCTGGTGCTGCTCATCACCGCCTCGCAGCTTCTGACGCTGACCACCTCGGCCATTTCCCTCACCGACGGCATGGAGAGCCTCATGCGCCCGTTCACGCGCCTGCGCTTCCCGGCCCATGAGATCGCCATGATGATGTCCATCGCCCTGCGCTTCATCCCCACGCTGATGGAAGAGGCGGACAAGATCATGAAGGCGCAGATGGCGCGCGGGGCGGACTTTGAATCCGGCAACCTCTTCCGCCGCGCCAAGGCGATGGTGCCGCTGCTGGTGCCGCTGTTCGTCAGCGCCTTCCGCCGCGCGGACGAACTGGCCATGGCCATGGAGGCGCGCTGCTACCACGGCGGCGAGGGGCGCACGCGCATGCGCCAGCTCAGGTACGGCAAAAATGACGGCGTCGCCGGTCTTTCGCTGCTTCTGCTCGTGGCGGTCATCGTGCTTTTCAACGTCCTGGGGGTGTTCTGATGCGCATACTGCTCACCCTCGAATACGACGGCACGGCCTACGCCGGCTGGCAGCGGCAGGAGAACGCCCTCGCCGTGCAGCAGGTGGTGGAGGAGGCCGTCTCCAAACTGGTGGGGAAAAGGACGGTGCTCTTCGGCGCCAGCCGCACGGACGCGGGCGTCCACGCCCTCGGTCAGCGCGCCCACTTTGACACCGACAGCCGCATCCCCCCGGACAAGTACGCCTACGCCCTCAACACCATGCTGCCCCGCGACATCCGCGTGCGCTTTAGCCGCGCCGTGCCATGCGATCTCCACGCCCGCTTCTCCGCCGTGGGCAAGCAGTACCGCTATCAAATTTACTCCGCCCCCCATGCCGGGGCGCTCAACCGCAACACCCACGCCCACGTCATCTACCCCTTGGACGCGGAGAAGATGCGCGCGGAACTGCCCGCCCTGCTCGGCAGGCACGATTTCGCCGCCTTCGCCGCCAGCGGCAGCGTGGTCAAGGACACCGTGCGCCGGGTCACCCGCGCCGAGCTTCTCGGCGACGGCCCGGAATATACGCTCTATATCGAGGGCACGGGCTTTTTGTACAACATGGTGCGCATCATCGCCGGCACGCTCATCGGCGTGGGCACGGGCAAATTGGAGCCGGGCGCGTTTGACCGCGCGCTCGCCTCGAAGAGCCGCCTCGACCTCGGCGTCACCGCCCCCGCGCATGGACTTACGCTCATGGAGGTGTATTACCCGTGAAAGCGCTCGCCTTTGACTTCAACGGCACGATGTACATGGATACGGACAAGCATCGCCAGGCTTGGGACATATTCTTCCAAAAGTACATCGGCCGCCCGCTGGCGGAAGAAGAATTCCTCCACTACGCCTGCGGCCCCGCCATCGAGAACATCATGCGGCACTTCTTTCCGCAGGTGACGGACGCGGCACGGATCACGGCCTTTGCCGAGGAAAAGGAAGCGATCTACCGCCGCCTCTGCCGCGAGGACGCGGCGGGCCTACACCTCATCGAGGGGCTGCCCGAGACGCTCGACCGCCTGCGGGCGCGCGGCGTGCCCATGGTCATCGCCACCGGCGCGGGGCAGGGGAACATGGACTTCTACTTTGAGGTTTTCCACCTGGAGCGCTGGTTTGATTGGCAGCACATCATCTATGACGATGGCACGCTGGCTGGCAAGCCGGACCCGGACGTCTATCTGCGCGCCTGCGCGCGGCTGGGCGTCGCGCCGGCGGATTGCGTGGTCGTCGAGGATTCCTACGCGGGCATCGAATCGGCCAACGCCGCCAAAGTGGGGGCGATCATCGCCATCACCGCCACCAACAGCCGCGAAACGCTCGCCGCCCTGCCCGGCGTCAAGGCGATCATCGACGATTATCGCGGCTTTGAGGATGTTTTTGCGCGCTTTGTGTGAACTTCGAGCTCCGCGCGCGCGTCTGAAGAATGGAAGATCCTGAACTGGGGAGGTTGCTTATGCTCGCACACGACCGGAGGCATGCCTTCGGGCCATGGGTGTTCGCGGCCGCGGCCGCGTACTTCCTGCTGCACCTGTACAACATACTCTATATGCTGGGAGAGGCGGAGAATCCGGCCATCCTCGTCTGGCGCTTTTCCGGCTCCATGGGCCTGGTGCCGGACGCCATGCCGCTGGTGGCGGCGCTGCCCGCGGCGGCGGCCTTTGCGGTGGACTGGAACAGCGGTTTTGCCGTGCCCGCCGTCCTGCGCGCCGGCACGGGGCGCTACCTGCGCTCCAAGGTGTTGGCGGCCTGCATCGGCGGCGGCCTCGCGCCTCTGCTGGGGCGGCTCTTCTTCGTCATCTTCCTGCACATACTCTACCGCGGCGACGTTTCCATGGCCGCGGAGATGTTCGGAAGCGACGGCGCCATGGGCGTTGCCTTTACCGGCGTGGGCGGCTATATCGGCTACTTCGCCGCCGCGCTCTTCGTGCAGTTCCTTGCCGGGGCGTTCTGGGCGGCGGCGGCGCTGGCCTTTTCCGCCTACGTGCCCAACGTGCTGTGGACGGTGTGCCTGCCGCTCATCCTCCACCGCCTCTTCCTTGAGCTGGACGCCTGGACGGACCTGCCCGCCTGGTTGAATCTCTCGCTTTTGCAGGATTCGGAAACGGGCCTGACCTTCGCGCCCGGCCTGCTGACAGCGGTGGGGATCTTCGCCGCGCTCATCGCGGTCTCGGCAGTCCTGTTCTACCGCCGCGGGAAAAGGAGGCTGACGTATGCGTAACAAATTGCTCTCCTGCCTGCGTTATAACTTGAAAAAGCTGCTCGCCTCGCCGGTGACCTGGCTGGTCGTTGTGCTGACCATCCTCTTTGTCGACCGCGAGATACTGCCCGTGCGCAACTACCTGCGCGATACAGGCACGCTGGTGAGCTGGCCGGGGCTTTTGACCTATCTTCTGGACTACGCGCCGCTGACGCTGCTGATGGGGCTTGCCGTCATCGCCCTTTTGTCGCCCCTGCCGATGACCGACGAGGCGCAGGTCTACATCATGGTGCGCAGCGGCCGCCGCAGCTGGGCGCGGGCGCAGGTGGCGATGATCTTCGTGGTC
>DVGE01000203.1 GCA_018712885.1 Candidatus Pullichristensenella stercoripullorum
GGAATTTACTTGTCGAGCCAGACGCGATGGTAGGTGGTCACGTCCAGAGCGCTCGGGCAGTAGTTCTTGACGTAGGGCTGGCAGACATCCACATAGATGTTGTGGTCGAGGTAGGCGTAGGGCAGGTCCTCAAGCACCATATCGTCGATCTGGTGGTAGAGTTCGGCGCGTTCCTCGTCGCTGGTGGAGGCGCGGGCCTGGTCGATGAGGGCGTCCACTTCGGGGTTGCTGTAACGGGCGAAGTTGCCGCCGGCGCCGATATTGCTGGAGTGGAAGGTCGTATAGATCATGGCGTCAGAGTCGGGATAGGTTGCCACCACGTTGCCCCAGGCGATCTTGAACTGACCGTTGTTGCGGGCCTCGTTGTAGGCGGAGTTGTCCATGGCGGCGATCTCGATATTGATGCCGATCTCCTTGAGGTTCTGCTGATAGATCTCAAGGATCTTGATGTTGTTGTTCCACGCCGGGGTGATCACCTCGAACACTTCGTCGATGCCGTCGGGATAGCCGGCCTCGGCCATCTTCTCCTTGGCAAGCTCGATGTTGCGCGGAGACTCGGTGCATTCCTCACCGCCGCCGAGCATACCGGGCAGCAGCAGGCGGTCGGCATAGGAGGCGCGGTACTGCAAAAGCTCCAGCACAGCCTGGGTGTCCATCGCGTAGTACACAGCCTCGCGCAGCGCCTTGTTGGAGGCGAACGGCTCCTGCTCCATGTTGAAGATCAGGAAGGCGGTGTGCAGCGTGTAGGCATAGCCGATGCTGTCGGCATAGGTGGGATCGTTCATGATGCGGTCATAGTGCGCGGGGGTGATCCAGGCGATGTCCAGCGTGCCGGCGTCGAACTCCACGATGCGGGTGTTCTCGTCGTTGATCACGCGGAATTTCACGGCGTCCAGATACGGACGGCCTCCCCAGTAGTCCTCAAAGGCGTTGATGGTCAGATCCTGGTTGAAGTTCCACTCGCCGAGGGTGAACGGGCCAGCGGAAACGACGTTGAGGCCGAAATCCTCGCCGTACTCTTCCACGGCTTCCTGCGGTACGACCGCCAGGCTCGCGGAGGCCAGCATGGACACGAAGGGCGCGAAGGGCTCGGAGAGCGTCAGCTCCAGCGTGTAGTCATCCACGACCTTGATGCCGGTGATCTCGTCGGCCTCGCCGTTCTGAAACGCCTCGAAACCTTCCAGCTTGTTGAGCATCCAGGCTGCAGCGGAAGCGGTCTCCGGGTCGGCGATGCGCTCGAAGGAATACTTGAAGTCCTGCGCCACGACTTCGCGGCCGTTGTGGAACTTCGCGCCTTCGCGGAGAATGAAGGTCCAGGTCAGGCCGTCGTCAGAAACGCTCCACTCCTTGGCGATGCCCTCCTCGATGCCGGTGCCTTCGGGATTGAGGCGGACCAGGCCTTCGAGGATGTTGGCTGCCACGATGGTCTGATCCCAGGCGGTCAGCGTTGCCGGGTCAAAGTTCATCGGGTCGGCCGAGACATAGGATACGAGCGTGCCGCCGTATTTCGGCTCTTCGCCCGCCTCCTCTGCGAGCGCCAGAGGCGCGCACAGCAAGGCCAGGGCCAGCAGCAGGGATACCAGGTTTCGGATGTGCATTTGTCTGTCCTCCTTATGGTGTTTATATAGGCGCGGCGTCTTTTCCGCCGGCGCTTATATCAGTCGTAGAGGTGGCACATTACCTGCGCGGCGCCTACGCGGCGCATTCCAGGCGCGACTGTGCGGCACTTGTCCGTGGCTTTGGGGCAGCGCGGATGGAAGGGGCAGCCCGAAGGCAGATGCACCGGGCTGGGCACGTCGCCGGAAAGCACGTGGGAAAATACGTCCTCCCCCTTGTCCACGTCGGGGATAGCGTCCAGCAGCGCCTGCGTGTAGGGGTGCAGCGGCTGGCGGAAAATGTCGTCCGTGTCGGCCAGTTCCACGATCCTGCCCAGATACATCACGCCCACGCGGTCGCTCATATAGCGCACCACGTTAAGGCCGTGGGCGACGAACAGGTAGGCATAGCCATACTGCCGCTGCAGGTCACGCAGCAGGTTGATGATCTGCGCCTGCACAGACACGTCCAGCGCCGAAACCGGCTCGTCGCAGACGATGAAGCGGGGCTCGACGATCAGCGCGCGGGCGATGCCGATGCGCTGGCGCTGGCCGCCGGAGAACTCGTGGGGATAGCGGCGGGCGTGGCCCGGCTCAAGGCCGACGCGGGCGAGCATCTCCATCACCCGATCGTGGATCTCTTCCTTGCTCAGGCCGCCGTGGATGCGCAGCCCCTCGCCGACGATCTCTTCCACCGTCATGCGCGGATTCAGCGACTCAAAGGGATCCTGGAAGACGACCTGCATCTGGCGGTGCAGATCGCGCCGCTGTGCGCCCCTCGCCTTATGCACGTCCTTGCCGTCGAACGTGACGCTGCCGGAGGTCGGCGCGTCCAGACCCAGCACCACGCTGCCCAGCGTGGACTTGCCGCAGCCCGACTCGCCCACCAGACCGAACGTCTCGCCTTCGCGGATATCGAATGAAACGCCGTTTACGGCCTTGACGCTGTCCACTTGGCGGAGCAGCACGCCGCCGCGGATGGGAAAGTGCTTGACCACGTTGTCAAGCCGCACCAGTACGTCGCCCTTAGCCATTGACGTTTTCCTCCTTTTCCCTCAGGAAGCAGCGAACGCTGTGTCCGGGCTCCACCGCGCGCATTTCCGGCATCGCCTGTCCACATTCCGGGCGGGCGAAGTGGCAGCGCGGGGCGAAGCGGCAGCCCGCGGGCATGTCGCCGAGGTCGGGGATATTGCCGGGGATGACGTTGAGCGCCTTGTCCCGCGGCTGGGTCATGCGGGGGATGGAAGCGATCAACCCCTGCGTGTAGGGATGCAGTGGATGGGCGATGACCTGCGCGGTCGGGCCCTCCTCCACGACCTTGCCGGCGTACATCACCACTACGCGCTCGGCGAAGTTGGCGACCACGCCCAGATCGTGGCTGACCAGTATGATGGACATATCCAGCTTGTCGCGCAGCTGCCGCAGGAGCTGGAGGATCTGCGCCTGTATGGTCACGTCCAGCGCCGTGGTCGGCTCGTCCGCAATGAGCAGCTTCGGCTCGCAGCTCAGGGCCATGGCGATCATCACGCGCTGCTTCATGCCGCCGGAGATCTCAAAGGGATAGCTCTTCAAGCGTTTTTCCGGTTCCGGGATGCCCACCAGGTGCAAAAGCTCTACGCAGCGCGCGTGCCGCTGCGCGGCGGAAAGGCTCGTGTGCGCCTTGAGCGTTTCATCGAGCTGTTTGCCGATGGTCAATACCGGGTCAAGCGAGGTCATCGGCTCCTGAAAGACGATGCCTATGTCCCGGCCGCGAATTTGTCGCAGCTCGCGTTCGCTGATGCCAAGCAGCTCGCGGCCCTCAAAGCGGATACTGCCTTCTGATTTGAAAGCCTTGCGCGCGGCCACCAGCTGGATGATGGACAGGCAGGTGACCGTCTTGCCGGAGCCGGACTCCCCCACCACCGCCACGATCTCGTGACGGCCGACGTCGAGATTCACATCCTCCACCGCCGGCAGAAGGCCGCCGTCGGTGTAAAAGGAGGTGGTCAAAGAGCGGATCTGCAACAGGGGGGCTTCAGGCATTCGGATCACACCTTTCCAATGCTTCGATCGCCGCGTAGAGCGCTTCGGGGTCCATGGCCTGCGGGTGGGCAGGCTCCTCGAGTTTGAGCAGACGGTCGGCCAGCGCCGCGAGCGCGCGCTGCTCCGCCTCCGCGCCGTCGGCTTCGCAAACCGCGCGGCGGCGCAGTTCCTCGCGCTTGATGCGCTGTGAACAGGGAATTTTGCCAAGGATGGGCGTGCGCGTCAGGCGGGAAAACTCCTCGACGAGCGCTTCCTCGCCCTCGAAGCCGCGGCTGTTGAAAATCAGCCCACCCACGCGGCCTCCCACCGCCGCCATGCCGCTCAGTATGTTGTTGGCTGCGAGGAGCGACGCCTGCTCGCCGGAAGTGACCACGCAGATCATGTCCGTGAATCCGCGCGTCACAGGCGTGGCAAAGCCGCCGCAGACCACGTCGCCAAGCACGTCGTAGAGGATCACATCGGCCCGTTCCAAGGCCCCGCTTTTTTTCAGCCACTCCAGGGCGATGAGTATGCCCCGCCCCGCGCAGCCCACGCCCGGGCGCGGCCCGCCCGATTCGCACACCAGCAGGTTTTCCCGCGCCGGAAAGAGCACTTCCTCCGGCGCCGCCGCTCCGCTTTTCAGAGCCTCGTATTTTTCCATCAGCGCCGGCAGGGAACGGTCGGAAAGCAGGCGCGCCGTGTCCTTCTTTGGGTCGCAGCCCACAAGCAGCGTGCGCAGCCCGCGCCGGGCCAGCAGCAGCGCCAGATTGACGGAGATGGTGGTCTTGCCGATGCCGCCCTTGCCGTAGATGGCGATCCGCTTGCCGCTCATGCGCAGGCCTCCTTTGCAAGGCGGCGCGCCAACGCCAGCGCCGCTTCGTAACCGAGCAGCGCCACGGGCTCCACGACCCGCCAGACGGGTTGATAGAAGGGCACATAGTTCCAGGCCTCGTCCAGCTGCACGTTGGAGGAGCCAAACACCGTCCGCGCGCCGAAAGCGCGGAAGCGTTCCACCAGCTCAAAGCGCCCGGTGTCCTCGTAAAATTCGTCGCACACCGCCTCGGCCGGTATGTCCGCGCGGCGGTCGACGCTCATGCACACATGCGCGCCCAATTCGTTTTTGAGGAAGTCCGCCAGCGCGTAAGCGTACCAGCCGGCACCCTCCACGCCCACGCGCACGTCTGCGCGGCGGATGGCATCGGCGCAGAGCTCCATTTGGGCTGCAAAGGCATCGCGGGCGTTTTCTGCCCCGGGCTTGAGCATCAGGCCGGCGGTTCTGGCCAGATGGCAAAGGAAGCGCCAGCTGCCCGCCACGCCGATGGGCGCGGCAGACGCCAGCCCCGCACCGTCCCACAGCAGCCCCACGGGGAGTTTGCGCGCCTGGCGGTAGGCGTCGCCGCCCGTCAAAAGGTCGCAGCCCGCAAAGAGACCGCGCACCATGGGCACATCCGTCGCGGTCGCCAGCAGCTTTTCCAGCGCCGCGTAATTCACTTCAAACCCGTAGTCCGTCAGCGCCAGGCCGTCCAGCGCCAGCGCGTCCGCATTGCCGTCCTCAAGGGCGAAGGCTTCCCGGAACAGTTCGTATATGCGGGGAAAGGCGTCCACTTCATCGCCGGCCAGGGCGCTGCCGTCAAAAAGCAGGGCACGCTTGCCGGTGCGCCGCTCGTATTCCGCCAGCGGCGCGGCGGCGTCCTCGCCGGTCATGGCCGTGGCGCAGGTGAGGATGACGAGCGTCAATTCCGGGTGGTAGGCATCCCAGGCACGTTGGAGAGCGGTTTCGAGGCGCTCATTGGCGCCCATCACCACCTGCGCCTGTTCGATGCATGTGGTGGGCAGAAGCGGCTCCACGCCAGCGTAGAGCATGGCCAGCCGGTGCCCGGAAGAGCAGCACACTGGCCCGTGGATCATCGGTAGCAGCCCCGGCATGCCGGCTACGCATTTCAGCGCCCCGAGAATGCCACAGCCATTCATCGGCTCCAATCGGTCTAGTTGCATATATATCCCTCGATCTCGTTGGCGGTAAAGCAGTTTTCCACAAAGGAGTGGCCGTCCATGGCCATGAGCATC
>DVGE01000204.1 GCA_018712885.1 Candidatus Pullichristensenella stercoripullorum
ATTTGAACATCCGCCATTATACTCTGCTATCCATATCTTTTTGAAATATGGGCGAATATTTGATACCAAAACATCGCCAGCAGAGAACACTTGCGTGTATTGCATTGATGGAAGTGAAGAAGCGGCTTTAATCCCACCTTTGTTGGGCATCATATTCTCTGTGGATATGTAAGTTTTATTGTTGAGTGTATCCACTGCGACTTTACCCTTCGCATAAGAGCAAAGTGAGGATAGTTTAGACATCATACCCAATCGCCCCCAACCTTTCCCTAATCTGTGCCTCCAGCTCGTGGGACTTCTGGAACAGCTCCGACAACTCCTTGGTCAGCCGGTCCATTTTCTCCTCGAAGGGTTCGCCGTCGTCCTGTTGTTCCTCTATGCCCACATACCGGCCGGGAGTGAGGATGTAATCCTGCCTAGCGATGTCCTCCGTGGTCGCCACGGTGCAGAATCCCTTGACGTCTTCCAGCGTCCCATCTGCGAAAGCGTTGTAGGTGGCCGCCAGCTTTTCTATGTCCTCGTTGGTCAACTCCCGCAGCTTGCGGGTCACCATGGTGCCCATCTTTCGGGCGTCGATAAACAGCGTCTTTCCCGGCTGCTTTTTCCCCTTGGAGAGAAACCACAGGGAGACGGGAATCTGCGTGGTGTAGAACAGCTGGGACGGCATGGCTACGATGCAGTCCACCAAATCGGCATTGATGATGTTCTTGCGGATTTCGCCTTCGCCGCCGCTCTGGGAGGAAAGCGAACCGTTGGCCAGCACCATTCCGATCCTGCCATTGGGGGCGAGGTGATAGATCATGTGCTGTAGCCACGCAAAGTTGGCGTTTCCAGCGGGCGGCATACCATACCGCCAGCGCGGGTCATCGGTGAGCTTGTCCGCGCCCCAATCCGAAAGGTTGAACGGGGGATTGGCCATGATGTAGTCGGCGCGCATGGTCGGATGGCAATCGTTGAAGAAGGTGTCCGCGTTATATTTGCCCAGGTCGGCGTCGATGCCGCGAATGGCTAGGTTCATCTGCGCCAGCTTCCATGTAGTGGGGTTGGAATCCTGACCATACACCGAAATATCGTTGATGTTGCCGCTGTGGTTCTCAATGAATTTTGCCGACTGAACGAACATGCCGCCGCTGCCACAGCACGGGTCGTAGACGCGGCCATGATAGGGCTGGAGGATTTCAACCAGCGTGCGCACCACACACGAGGGTGTGTAGAACTCACCAGCTAGCTTGCCCTCCTGCTCGGCAAACTTTGCGAGGCAGTATTCATAGGTGCGCCCGAGGATGTCCTTTTCGCTGCCGTGCTCGACCATCTGAATGTTGGTAAAGAGATCGACAACATCGCCCAGGCGGCGCTTGTCCAATTCAGGGCGGGCAAAGTTCTTGGGCAGGATATCCTTTAAGCGCTTGTTTTCCCGCTCAATGCTGCGCATGGCGTCGTCTATGACCGTGCCAATTTCGGGCGTATGCGCCTTGGCGGCAATTTCGATCCAGCGGGCGGACGGCGGAACAAAGAAGATGCCCTCGGAGGTGTATTCGTCAATATCTTCCTCAAAACCGTCGCCTTCTTCTACAAGCGCCTGATATTTCTCGTCAAAGCGGTCGGAGATGTACTTCAGGAAAATCAGACCCAAAACAACAGATTTGTATTCCGATGCATCGATATTGCCGCGCAACACACAGGCAGCATCCCATATTCGTTTTTCAAAGCCGATATCTGCAGTACGTATTTCAGCCATGTCTTAGACTCCTCACCTCTGTGATGGAAATGAACACTACCATACCGCATATATTATATCGCAAATTCCGAAAAACGTAAAGGTAAATAATGATGCGCCGGTTCATCATATCCCCAAATTGTATCGGATGAAGATGTTGATGATTTAGGGGTGGGGTAAGAATGAGCAATATGCGCATCATTGGCGATTCTGACACAATAACATAATGTGTGAAACAATGCAGAAACAGGTCGCTATTGACAAAAAACAGAACGAAATAGGCTTAAATTTTGTTCAATATACCTATTCACACCGCGATACTTAGTTGGGTTAGACGCCGTTGTGCGCCTTGGAGATCTCCCCGGGCAGGGCGTTCGCGCCGCCGCCCACCAGCGCCGCGTGCGAGGCGGTGTGGTGCGGCGAGCGGAAGGGGCGCTCGGTGAGCAGCCCCGTCTCCGGCACGCAGCCGGCCACGGAGTGTATGCGCGTCACCTCCAGCGCTTCCTGAAAGGTCATGTCGGGAAGGATGGTCGGCAAACACCGCGCCATCAGCGTCTTGCCCGAGCCGGGCGGGCCGATCATCAGCACGTTGTGCCCGCCAGCGGCGGCGATCTCCAGCGCGCGCTTGGCGGATCTCTGCCCGCGCACGTGGCAAAAATCCACGCTGTGCTCGCGCCGCGAAAGCAGTTCGGCATATTTCACCGGCTCGATGGGCGCGATGGGGGACTGGCCGGAAAAATGCCCGACCGCCTCCTGCAAATGCCTGACGCCGAGGATCTCGATGCCCTCCACGCAGCGCACTTCGTTCGCGTTTGCCTCGGGCAGCATCACGCGCTTCACGCCCGCCTCCAGCGCCGAGATGACCATCGGCAGCGCCCCGCGTACGCCGCGCACCGCGCCGTCCAGCGAAAGTTCGCCCAATACGGCGGTCTCGCTGAGCGCTTGCGGGTCGATCTCCCCGGCGCAGGCGAGCACGCCCAGGGCGATGGGCAGGTCGAAGGCCGGCCCCTCCTTTTTCTGGTCGGCGGGCGCGAGGTTGACGATCAGCCGTCCATTGGGGAAGGCGTGACCGCAGTTGCGCAGCGCCGCCCGCACGCGCTCGCGCGATTCCTTTACCGCCGCGTCCGGCAGGCCCACCACGTCAAAGGCAGGCATGCCCGGCGCGAGGTTGACTTCGGTCGTGACCACGAATCCTTCGATGCCCAAAAGCCCAAGACTCAGGATCGAGGCGAGCATGGCAGTTCCCCCTCTTTAGAAATTCACCCAGTTGAACCAGCGCAGCAGGGAAGCGTAGGCGCGCGATACCGGCATGCCGCTCTCCAGGGGATAGAAGGCGATGAACAAAAGCAGCGCCGCAAAGCAAAGCACCACACTGGCGGCGATGAAGCCGTCCCGCGAGCGTCGCCGCACCCGCCCCAGCAGCAGCACGGAAGCCATGATGATAAAGGGCACGCTGGCGAAGTAGTGGTAGATGAACGTCGAGCGCGGCACCAGCACCCACGGCAGGTACTGGGACAAAAAGCCCACCAGCACCAGCAGGAAGGCGCGCGAGGCGCGCTTTTCCCAAGCGCAGCGCACGGCCACGTAGAGGATGGCCGCCAGCCCGAACCAGAACACCGCCGGGTTGCCCATGCAGGAGATCGAGGAGATCATCCCCGCCGGCATGTAGGCCGTGCCGGAATAATACCACATCGGCCAGGCGATCACCGGCCACTCGTACCACTCGGAACGGAAGGCGTGCGTGTCCCCGCCAAGCCCGGCGTGGTAGTTGAAGATGCTCGCTTGCAGGTTGACCACGCGGGAAATGGAAAAGTCCCCGCTCACGCGCAGCTGCCAGAAGTAGGAGAAGTAGTAGATCAGCAGCGGCACGACGATGAACATCGCCACGCAGAAGACCGAGAGCGCGCCCACGCGCCGGAGGCAACTGCGCTCAACGCGCCACAGAAGCGCCAGCGAAACGCCGGCGGCGATCACGCCCACGATGAGCCCCGCGGCCCAGAAGCGCGCCAGCAGCCGCAGCGCGCGCCCCATCAGCGAAGTGGACAGCGCCAGCAGCCCGGAAACATCCAGCACGATGGATGCGCCGGAGGCAAGCGCCAGCAGCATGCCCGCCCACAGGCAGGCAAACAGCGCTGCGCCCAGCGGCCGCGGCGAACAGCAGGCCAGGCCGTGTTTTGCCGCTTTGTCCTTCCGGCGCGGCATGGGCGCGCCGAAGCGCACCGCCAGCGGCTGCGTGCGCCACACGAGCAGGACCGGCTTCGCGGCAAGCGCACGGTTGCCCGCCCGCCGCGCGCGACGGGTCAGGCGCACCCTGCGCGCGCTCCGCCGCGCCTTCACGCGCCGCAGTTCTTCGCGCACGTTCTTCCACAGCGTCCAGAAGAAGATGACCACCAGCCCCGCCGAACCGTAGATGCCGACCCACTTCGTCGCCCAGGCGATGCCCATGAACAGTCCGGACAGCCCCAGCGGGATCAGCGAGCGGGCAAAGCCGTCCCGCCGCCAGCGCATCTGGCTGTAACGGAACATGAACAGGTACATCACCATGATGAACAGCACCACATAGCTGTCGATGGTGGCGATGCGCGTCTGCGTAAAGTGCATGGCGTCCACCGCCAGCAAAAACATGGCGATACAGGAAAGGTCCGTGCGCTTGGTGAGCTGCTTGACCAGCAGGTACATCACCGGCAGCATGAGAACGCCCATCAGCGCGCCCATGAAGCGCCAGCCGAACGGCGTCATGCCGAACAGCTCGATGCCGATCATCATCAGCGTCTTGCCCAGCGGCGGATGCGTCCACTCGTAGGCGCTGTCGAACTCGTCGTAGTGGATCTGCTCGTACGCCGTGCGCGCGTGGTAGATCTCGTCGAAGTAGGTGGAGTTGAGGTAGGAGGGATAGGCGGGCACCACGTCCTGCTCGTCGATCAGCAGGTTCGGATCGGCGGGGGAGAGCGCGGCGTCGGCGTTCCCCTCCGCGTCGGTGAAGGCGAAGCCCGAGCCCTCCGTCCAGACGCCGTTTTCGTCAAAGCCCGCGCTTTGCGCGGAGGTTTCCGGCAAACTGCTCGTCACCGAGGCCACCGGCAACGGCTCGCCGTTTTCGTCCAGGAAGCCCACTTCGCGCAGCCTGAGCGGCGCGAGCGCGCTGGTCGGGCTGGCGGTGGAGGCGTTGACGGTGATGCGCGCGTAGCGCGCGGTGGCGGTCGCGCCGCTCTCGTAAAGCCACAGCCAGCGGAAGATCTGCCCCTGGTCGTAGAGCGCCGTCACCGGCTCCGTCCACGTCTCGCCGTCGCTGGAAAAG
>DVGE01000205.1 GCA_018712885.1 Candidatus Pullichristensenella stercoripullorum
CTATGAAAAGAGCGGCAAGGACGCCCTCAAGGGCGGCTACGTCCTCTCCGACTGCGAAGGCACGCCCGACGTGCTGCTCATGGCCAGCGGCTCCGAAGTGGAGCAGTGCATGGGCGCGCAGGAGCTGCTCAAGGCCGAAGGCGTCAAGGCGCGCGTGATCTCCATGCCGTCCTTTGAACTGTTCGAGGCCCAGTCCGACGAGTACAAGGAGAGCGTCATGCCCTCGAACGTGCGCGCGCGCGTGGCTGTCGAGGCTGCCGCTACCTTCGGTTGGCACAAGTACGTGGGTCTGGACGGCGCGGTGATCGGCCTGGACCGCTTCGGCGCTTCCGCCCCCTACAAGCTCCTCTTCCAGGAGTTCGGCTTCACCGCCGAGAACGTGGCCGCGACCGCCAAGAAGGTCATCGGCTAAGGTACGCTCCGGCACATCGGCGCTGGAACGCTCCCCCTGCAACGCGCAGGGGGAGCGTTTTGCGGCGCGGTATAAAGACGACAAGAGGGGGAAACGACTGTGAAAAAGGGACTGCTCCTGCTTCTCATCCTCGCCGTGGCGCTCACGCTGACCGCCTGCGGCTGCAAACACGAAAACACCGAAGTCCAGGGCGTGGTGGAAGCCACCTGTACGCAGGAGGGCTACACCGGCAATACCGTCTGTGTGGACTGCGATGAAGTGGTCAAGGAAGGCGAAGCCATTCCCATGCTGGCCCACACCGAAACGGTAGAGGGCGCATTGGAGGCCACCTGCACGCTCGACGGCTACACCGGCGACACCGTTTGCTCCGTGTGCGGCGCGGTGCTTTCCGAGGGCGAGATCGTCCCCGCCACCGGCCACGGCGAGACGGAGCTGGTGAATGACCGCGAGCCGACCTGCGAGCGCGAGGGCTACACCGGCGACGAGCTTTGCACGCTCTGCAACACCTACGTCAGCGTCGGCGAGCCCATCGAAAAGCTGCCCCACACGCCCGGCGAGCCGCAAAACGCGGTGGAAGCCACCTGCACGCAGGAGGGCTACACCGGCAATATCTACTGCGCTGTGTGCGGCGAATGGCTGGAAAATGGCGAGGACATCCCCCGCGTCCCCCACACGCTGGAAAACGTGACCGGCGCGCGCGAGGCCTCCTGCACCCGCGAGGGCTACACCGGCACGGGCACCTGCTCCGTCTGCGGCGAAGTGGTGGAGGGCGAGACCAGTCCCCGCCTTGAGCACACGATGGTGGACGGCGTCTGTTCCGTGTGCGGCTGGGAGGAGCCCGGCCTCTACGTGGACGGCGAACTGGAAATGGCCTGGGACGAGCTGGCCGCGGGCGGATACATTGAGCTTGGCGACGACGGCGCGACCCTCAAGGGCGTCCACGAGGGGCTGTACGGCCGCCTGGTGGTCAGCGAGGCCGTCACCGCCTATGGCAACGTCGCCTTCAACGGTTCGCAGCTCGAAGAGATCTGGTCGCCCTGCACCGTTCCCGAGACCAACGGCGCGTTCGGCGGCGCGCGGGAACTGAAGACCGTGCGCTTCTTCGGCGATCTGCAGGAATTGAACTACGCCTGCTTCCGCAACTGTGAAAAGCTGGAAAGCGTCGTCATCCCCGACAGCGTGCGCACTATCCCCGATCAGTGCTTCGCGGGCTGCGCGGCCCTCACCTCGGTGACGCTGCCCGCCAACTTGGAGATCATCGACACGGACGCCTTCTCCGGCACGGCGTCGCTTGCGCACCTCGACTTCCCCGAGACCCTCACCGAGATCGGCGGCGGCGCCTTCTCCGGCAGCGGCCTTGTCGAGGCAGTGCTGCCCGCGAGCGTGGAGGAGATCGGCATGAACGCCTTCAGAAACTGTCCGTCCCTTGTGCGCCTCGACCTTTCCCAGACGGCCGTCACCTCCATGTACGACCCCTGCGGCGACCTGCCCGCGCTGACGGAGCTGCTTCTGCCCCACGGCCTTGAATCCGGCGACGGCGTGCTGCCCTATGTCGCGCAGGTGGAGGCGCTGACCATCCCCGAGGGCGTGACCGAGTTCTCCATCGGCGGCAATGCCTCCTTCTACCCCAACGAGGCGCTCAAGAGCGTCGTCTGGCCGGTGAGCCTGAAGGACGCCTCGGGCTTCGACGCGGCCGTGGCGCTTGAGACCATCTACTACCGCGGCAGCGAACTGGAGTGGAGCCTCATCGACTTCGGCTCTCTGGCCGAGCGCTTCGCGGGCGTCAACGTGGTCTTTGACTACGAGGGCGAATAACTTTCCATCTTTGCAGCCTCCGGCGCGCAGCCGGGGGCTTTTTGCCAACAAAATTCGTCCTGCCCTCTGTTCATTCCTCCCGCTTTGTGCTATACTGCCTTGCGGGAGGTTTTCTATGAACAAAAAACGTCTGCGGGGCGTGCTCAGCCATCGGCTGTTCATCATCCTGCTTCTGCTTTTGCAGATCGCTTTTTTCGGGTATCTGGTGCTCAGCGGCAGCGAATCGTCCTGGCTGGTATCGCTGGTGTTCTCGCTGTTGAGCATGCTGGTGGCCATCCATGTGGTCAGCAAGCATGAAAAGCCCGGCTACAAGCTCACCTGGGTGTTCACCATCCTCACCCTGCCCATCTTCGGCGGCGCGTTTTACCTGATGATGCAGCTCCAGCCAAGCGTGCACCGCTTCCGCAAGCAGGTGGAGAGCTCGCAGGCGGCGCTTACCCGCCGTCTGCCCCGCCACGAGGGGGCGCTCAAAGAGGCCGAGGCGCAGGGGCCGTGCGCCGCGCGCCTGGCGCGCTATCTGGAAAACGGCGTGGGCTTTCCCGTCTACCCGGCCGCGCGCGTGGAGTACTTCCCCAGCGGCGAGGCGTTCTTCGAGGCGCTTCTGCGCGAGCTGCCCAAGGCCAGGCGCTACATCTTCGTGGAGTTCTTCATCCTGCAGGAAGGCGAGATGTGGGGCGAGGTTTTAAAGATCCTCGAACAGAAGGCGCGCGAGGGCGTGGAAGTGCGCGTGCTCTACGACGACTTCGGCTGCTTTGTGAAATTGCCGCGCGACTACTGCGCCGAGGTGCGCGCCAAGGGCATACAGTGCGAGGTGTTCAGCCCCTTCCGCCCGGCGCTGACCATTTTGCAGAACAACCGCGACCACCGCAAGATCGTCTCCATCGACGGCGTGACCGCCTTCACCGGCGGCGCCAACCTCGCCGACGAATACATCAACCGCGTAAACCGCTTCGGCATCTGGCGCGACGCCGCCATCATGGTGGAAGGCGAATCGGCCTGGGCGCTGACCTTGATGTTCTTGCAGATGTGGGGCCTGGCCACGCGCCGGCTGCCCCTCTACGAGCGCTTCACGCCCGAGCAGATGCCCGCGCCCATTCCCGGCAACGGCTATGTGCAGCCCTACTGCGACAGCCCGCTGGACATTGAGAACGTGGCCGAGCGCGTCTATATGCAGATCATCACCGGAGCGCGCAAGTACGTCTACATCTCCACGCCCTATCTCATCGTCGACGACCTGATGCTCTCGGCGCTGACGCTGGCGGCCAAGAGCGGCGTGGACGTGCGCATACTCACCCCGGAGAACTGGGACAAGCGCCTGGTACACATGACCACGCGCTCGTACTACCGCGAACTGATCGACGGCGGGGTGAAGATCTACGAGTTTACCGGCGGCTTCAACCACGCCAAGACATTCGTCTGCGACGATACCGTGGCCACCGTGGGCACGGTGAACATGGACTACCGCAGCCTCTATCTGCACTTTGAATGCGGCGTGTGCGTTTACGGCGGCGAGACGGTGTTGGACGTCAAGCGCGATTTCCTGGAAACCATCGCCCGTTGCCGCCAGATTACGCCCAAAGACTGCGAGGCGCGCTGGCCGCGCCGCATGGCGCGCGAGGTGTTGCGCATCTTCGCGCCGCTGATGTAGGGCCGCCCGTCCGGCGGGCAAACCTTCAATCCTCCGCTCTGTGACAGACGAAGGCCGGGGACGGCGCTTGCGTCCCCGGCCCAGAATGTTGACAAAGTCAATAGAATGCCAGAGGGATGCAAAAGCCTGCAAGACAAGGAAGCAAACTTGCAGACAAGGGAGCTTACATGGGGTAAGTGACCGCAGGCTGCAAGTGCAGCTGACGCAGGAAGCAAAAATTGCCTCTGATTTCTCTTTGTTCAGGGCAATTTTTGCGTTTGCAGGCTTTGTCAGCGCTCTGGGCCGGGGACGCATACGCCGTCCCCGGCCCTTTATATTCAGGAAGCGCCGCCCTGCCCGGCATCGTTTCCCTCCAAGAGTTCCTCAAAGCTGTAAATCACCCGCTCGGCCAGCTTTGCCGCGTCGCCGTGGCGGTGGGCGGAGGCCTCGTCGTAGACCAGCACGGCGCGCATGCCGGCTTTCCTGGCCCCGGCCACGCCCTCGTATACGTCCTCAAACACCACGCAGTCCGCGCTCTTTACGCCCAGACGTTCCGCCGCCAGCGCAAATACCTTGCCAGACAGCTTGCCGCGCCCGCCCGCGTCCTCCACCGAAAGGGTGACTTCAAACAGCTCCTCGATGCCACGGTGCTTGAGACATGGCCCAAACAACCCCGGCGGCATGGCCGTGGCCACCGCCAGACGCACGCCCCGCGCCTTCAACTGGCGCAGGTATGCCTCCGCGCCGGGCTTCAGGCACACGTTTTCGCGGTATTCGCGCTCGGCCATGCGCGTCCAGATGGCGACAATCTCCTCCCACGGCTCCGCCAGGCCATAGCGTTTTTTGGTGTATAGCGCGCTTTCGCGGTAGCTCATGCCGGCAATGGCACGGGCGTAGTCCGCGTCCAGGGTCAGGCCGCGCTCGGCAAAAAACAGCTCGTCTACGCGGCGCCAGACGTACATGCTGTCCAGAAGCGTGCCGTCCAGGTCAAAGATTGCGGCGCGAAAGTCCTTGAGCGCGCTCATGTCCTTCTCTCCTTTCGCCCGCGCAGCAGGAAATCGAGCATTTCCGGCACGCGCTCCGCCCAGAAATCCCAGTTGTGGCGGCCGGGATATTCGTGGTATTCATATTGGAAGGGATTGCCGGGGAGGCTCTCGAAAAACTCACGCGTCAGATGGGCGTTGCTCTTGAGCGCGTCCTGCGCGCCGCAGGTATGCCACACGCGCGGGCAGGGGCCGTCTTTCGCCAGCGCTCGGGCG
>DVGE01000206.1 GCA_018712885.1 Candidatus Pullichristensenella stercoripullorum
AGCACGGGCAGCTTGTTCACATCGCGCTCGGGCACGATGCTGTGGCTGGGGAAGGGCACCATTTTGGTGGTCGATCTGCGCTGCGTCATGCCGCCTCGCCTCCTTTCCCGTTCTCGCCGCGTTTGTGGGGCAGAAGCCGCGCGAAGAAGGCGCGCGACGACGGCGTGTTGGTCAAAAGCATCACCACGATGAGCACCACGGCGTAGACGAGCATGCGGTAATCGCTGAACCCGCGCAGAAGCTCGGGCAGCACCGTCAAAAGCGTGGCGGCGATGATCGAGCCCCAGATGTTGCCGATGCCGCCCAGCACCACGAACACCAGGACGAGGATGGAGGTGTTGAAATCGAACTTCGCGGCCGTCACCGTGGAGTAGTTGAGGCCGTAGAGCGTGCCCGCCATGCCCGCCAGCACCGCGGAGGTGACGAAGGCCATCATGCGGTACTTGGTGACGTTGATGCCCACGGACTCGGCGGCGATGCGGCTGTCGCGGCAGGCCATGATCGCCCGGCCGGAGCGGCTGTTGATGAGATTGAGCACCACAAAGAGCGTGAAGAGGATGAGGACAAAGCCGATCACGAACGTGGAGATGCGGCTCACGCCCGTGGCCCCGGCGGGGCCGCCCAGCACCAGTTTGCCGGGCAGCTGCGGGCTGTTGAAGGCAAAGTACACGCGGCCCGCGTCCACGGAGATGTAGACGCAGTTGAGCACATTGCGGATGATCTCGCCAAAGGCGAGGGTGACGATGGCCAGATAGTCGCCGCGCAGCCTGAGCACCGGCACGCCGATGATGACGCCGGCGATGCCGGCAAACACGCCGCCCACCACCATGGCCAGCAGCAGGCGCACAACGTCGTTTTCCATGGCAAAGGCGCTCTCCATCCAGGTGGCGGCGACGATGCCGGAAAACGCGCCCACGCTCATAAAGCCGGCGTGGCCGAGGCTGAGTTCGCCGGAGATGCCCACCGTGAGGTTCAAAGACACCGCCATGACGATGTAGACGCAGATGGGCACCAGCTGGCCGCGCAGGGAGCGCGTCATGGCCCCGGCGCTGACCATGCTCTGGCAGATGATGAACGCCGCGATGACGATGCCGTAGGCGATGATGTTGTTGACCGTTGACCGTTTCAGCTTCATGCGTCTCACCTCACACTTTCTCGCTGACCTTCTTGCCCAAAAGACCCGTGGGCTTGACCAGCAGCACGACGATGAGCACGGCGAAGACGAAGGCGTCGCCCAGCTCCGTGGAGACATAGGCGCGGCCGAGGATCTCGATCACGCCCAGCAGCACGCCGCCGATCATCGCCCCGGGGATGGAGCCGATACCGCCGAATACCGCCGCGGTAAAGGCCTTGATGCCCGGCATGGAGCCGGTGGTGGGCTGCAGCGTCGGGTAGGACGAGCACAGAAGCGCGCCCGCGATGGCCGCCAGCGCCGAGCCGATGGCAAAGGTCAGGGCGATGGTGTGGTTGACGTTGATGCCCATCAGCTCCGCGGCGCCGCGATCCTCGGACACGGCGCGCATGGCCTTGCCCATCTTCGTGCGGCCGGTGAACTGCGTCAGCGCCAGCATGATGACGATGTTGGCAAGCACGGTGACGATGGTCTCGCCGCTGATGAGCAGCGCGCCGTCAAACAGGGAGATGGAGCCGATGCTGACCACGGAAGCGAAGCTCTTGGGGTTCGGGCCCCAGATCAGCAGCGCCAGGTTCTGCAGAAGGTAGCTCATGCCGATGGCGGTGATGAGCACGGCCAGCGAAGCCGCCTGCCGCAGGGGGCGGTAGGCCAGGCGCTCGATGGTCACGCCCAGCGCCGTGCAGGCCGCCATGGCCACCAGCACGCCCGCCACCGCGGGCAGGCCGAGATACTGCGTGGCGCAGAAGCAGATGTAGGCGCCGACCATGATGACGTCGCCGTGGGCGAAGTTCAGCATGCGGGCGATGCCGTACACCATCGTATAGCCCAGGGCGATGATGGCGTAGATGCTGCCGAGGCTGATGCCGTTGATGAGATAGGAAAGGAACAAGGTCATAGGCTTCCACCCCTCTGATGCGGCGCGCGCCGCTTCGTTTCTATACCCGTTCAAGCGGCCAACGGCGATCAGTCTTTGGCGCGGCTGATCGCCGTTGGTCGCCCGAAAAGGCGCGGGGATCGAAAAATCCCGAAAGCCCGGCCCCGGAGACCGGAGCCGGGCCAGCCCAAACGCGGTCATTCCGCGGCGGCTTCCTCGGCGGGCGCTTCTTCCGCGGCGGCGCCATCCACGTCAAAGCCGACGTAGACGCCGTTCTCGATGCGCACGGCGGTCGGGTCCTTGGTGACCGCGCCGGTGGCGTCCCAGGTCATGGTGCCGGTCACGCCTTCGATCTCCAGGCCCTGCATGGCCTCGATGAGCAGATCGCAGCACTCCTCGGTGGGGGTGTCGGCGGTGATGCCTGCCGCGTTGATGGCGGCGTAGAGCGCGTACACCGCGTCGTAGGCGTCGGCGGCGAACTGGTCGGGCGTCGCGCCGTAGGCGGCTTCGTAGTTGGTCACGAAGGCGACGGTGAGGTCATCGGTCGCGTCGGCGGAGAAGGGGGTGAGCAGCATCACGCCCTCGGCCAGGGAGGTGTCGAAGCCCTCGATGTTGAGGATGCCGTCCATGCCGTCCACGCCGAAGAAGATGGGCTTGTACTCCATGTTCGCGGCCTGCTGGAGGATCATCGAGGCGGGGGTGTAGTAGATGGGCAGGAACACCAGCTCCGCGCCGGCTTCGCGCGCCTCGGTCAGCTGCACGGAGAAGTCGGTGGTGTCGTCGGTGAAGGTGGTCACGGAGACGACCTCCAGGCCCAGATTGGTGGCCTCGGCCTCAAAGGTCTGGTAGATGCCGGTGGAGTAGGTGTCGGCGTTGTTGTAGATGACGGCGACCTTGGTGGCAAGGCCATGCTCGGAGATGTACTGCGCCGAAGCGGAGCCCTGCGCCGGGTCGGTGAAGCAGATCTGGTAGACATTGTCCTTGTCGGCGATGACATCCGTGGACGAAGCCGACGGGGTGAGCATGAACATGCGGTCGTTGAAGGCCTCGGCGCCCACCGCGATGCACGGGGCGGTGGTGACGGTGCCGAT
>DVGE01000207.1 GCA_018712885.1 Candidatus Pullichristensenella stercoripullorum
TGGATTTGCCGAGCCCTTCGGGATCGTCAAATCCAGTCGCCTTCGGCGACAAATTTTGCCGCTGGCAAAATTTCCTTGCTTGCGGGCTTTCTCAACGCTCTGCCAGTCTGTTGACTTTGTCAACATCCTGAAACGCCGGGCGCCGTGGGACATTCTTCCCACGGCGCGCGGCGTTTTTTTCGGCGGTTTCCTGCTTAGGCTTCCTCCAGCCCCAGCGCCTCGCGGTGATAGGTGACGCCGGCTTCCTCGACCCACTGGGCCAGCTGCGCCTCGTAAGCGTCCTCCTGCAGCGCGGCGAGCGCTTCGCCCTCCAGCGCCGCGCGCACGTCCTCCAGCGGGATGGCCCCGGCGGGCACTTCGGCGTTGAAGCAGAGTATGCTCAGGCCCTCCGCCGTGCGCACGGGCTCCTGGGTGACGTCGCCCGGCTCGGCCAGCGCCAGCGCCGCGTCCTTGAGCGCCTGCTCGTAGGCGGTGGAACCGGCGCTGATGTAGTAGCCGTCGCGCTGCACGCTCTCCAGCTCGTAGCCGGGATCGTCGCTGTACTCGGCGCGAAGCGTCTCAAACGCCTCGCCCTGGGCGATGCGGTCGAGCGCTTCCTCGGCGGTCGGCTCCAGCTTGGCGTAGAGCGTGTTGAGCTCGCCGTTGAGGGCCTCGATCCGCTCCGCGTCGGCGCTCTCGTCCAAAGAGCTCAATTCAAAGTAGATCTCCTCCACGCGCAGCGCGTCCTCAGCCTCGAAGGGAATGAGGATCTGCTTGAACGTGCGGTAGCCGGCGGGGTTGTACACCACGGTGGTCTCGCCGTAGCGCCGCGCGTATTCGTACTGGTCGGGGTTGGCGTCGTAGGCGGCCTGCTGCTGGGCGAGGTCTTCGTCATACACGGTCTGCAGGGCCTCTTCGGTGACGCTCACGCTCTGCGCGGCGTAGTCGCGCAGCTTTTCCTCCCACCAGGCGGCCTCCACCTCGGCGCGGCAGCTCTCCAGCGTGATGCCGTCCGTCTCCATGCGCTCCACGGCCTCGGCGCGGGCTTCCTCGTCGGTCATGGTGCCGTCGTTGATGGTGTAGAAGGCCAGATCCTGCTCGTAGCGCTGCTGGGCGGCCTCGTCGATGGCGGCCTCATCCTCGGCGCTGAGCGTGGTCAGGCCCAGCTCCTCGGCCTTGGCGTACTTGACCTTCTCGGTCACGACCTCCTGCAGCGTCTCTTCCAGCAGCGAATCGGCGTAGGCGCTCACGTCCTGGCCGTTGAGCAGCTGGCGGTTGACCTCGGCGTTGTAGGCGTCGAGCACTTCGTCGCTCATCACCTGCACGTCGCCGAATTCGGCCACCACCACCGGCTCGGCGCTGCTGGTCTCGCCAAAGCCGTCGCCGAGCAGGGCGTCGTTGTCGTTGACGGGCGCGTCGCCGCCGTCCAGGGCGCTGACCACGCCCGGATCGAGCGCCTGCGCGCCGTCAAAGACGTCGGCGTTGGGGTCGATGCCGTTTTCCATCAGCATGCCCTCCAGCTCTTCGATGCGCTGGTTGGCGTTGGCGATCTGCGTGTCGCGCTCGGCGATGAGGCTGTCGTCCGCCGGGCGCGCGCCGAGCCAGTAGCCCAGGCCGCCGCCCACGACCAGCGCCGCCGCGATCAGGCCGATGGCCAGCGCCTTCGGCACGCCGCGCGGACGGCGTTTGCGTCGGCGCGGAGGCTGCTCCTCGCTTTTGCGCCTGCGCTGCTCCTGTTCCTGCTCCTGCGAACGCGGCCGTTCTTTCGCCATATCGGTTCCTCCTCCCACCTATGCACAGGTATACAGCGTCAGTATAACACAAAGCCGCGAAAAAAGGGGCGATATCGAAATATACGCACAAAATCGCGCCATTTGCGTCATGATCGACGGAAATATGCTATAATGGGTGTAGATCACCGAAAAGGAGGATCCAGATGGCGCATCTTGTGGTGGACTACTACGCCGACGCGCTGGGCATGCAGACGCGCATGCACGTGCTCCTGCCTCAGCGCCAGACGGCGGGGAAAGTGAAGACGCTCTACCTGCTGCACGGCATGTCGGACGACGAGGGGACGTGGATGCGGCGCACATCCATCGACCGCTACGCCGAGGAAAAGGGCCTCGCCGTGGTCATGCCGGACGGCGGTCTTGGCTGGTATACGGATATGTACCACGGCCTTGCGTGGTTCAAGTTTATTTCCGGGGAGCTGCCCGCCCTCTGCCGGCGCTTTTTCCCCATCCTCTCGGACAGGCGGGAAGACACCTTTATCGGCGGCCTCTCCATGGGCGGCTACGGGGCCCTGAAGTGCGGCCTGCGCGCGCCGCAGACGTTTTCCCAAGTCATCTCCCTCTCCGGGGCGCTGGACGCGGCGGACACCGCCGTCAACAACACCGTCCCGGCGACGCGGGCGTACTGGGAGGACGTCTTCGGCCCGGCAAAAGACGTCCCCGGCTCGGAAAACGACCTCTTCGCCGCCGCCGAAGCGCTGACCGACCCCGCCCTGCGCCCCAGGGTCTACATGTGGTGCGGCACGGAGGACTTCCTCTACGCCCAGAACACACGCATGCGCGACCACCTGCGCGCGCTGGGCTACGATCTGACGTATGAAGAGTCGCCCGGCGACCACCAGTGGAAGTACTGGGACAAAAAGATCGCCGACGCGCTTGACTGGCTCTTGCCGGGAGAGGGGGAAGACGCATGGCGCTGATCCAGTTCGAGGCTTTTTCCGATGTTTTGGGCAAGGCGTTCACGGCGCACATCGCCCTGCCGGAGACGGCGCGCGGCCCCTTCCCCGTGCTCTGGCTTTTGCACGGCGCGGGCGACAACGGCTCCGGCTGGCTGCGCCACACCGCCATCGAGCGGCAGGCCACGCGCCGCGACCTGGCGCTGGTGGCCCCCACCGCCGGCATGAGCATGTATGAGGACATGGCCCACGGCCAGCGCTACTTCACCCACATCGCCGACGAGCTGCCGAAAATGCTGCGCCGCCTGCTGCCCCTTTCGGACAGGCGGGAGGACAACTTCATCGCCGGCCTTTCCATGGGCGGCATGGGGGCGCTGAAGATCGCCATGCGCCGCCCGGAGCGCTATTCCGCCGTCTGCTGCCTCTCCGCCGGCCACACCAACTACCGCTTCCACGAGCCCGGGGAGGGCACGCCGCGCTTCAACCGCTATTTCATCGCCTACGGCGAGGCCGGCCCCTTGCCCGGCGAGGAGGAGACGCTCGAGCGCGCCCGGGCGCTGGCGGAGTCGGGCGGCCCCTGTCCGCGCGTGTGGCACACCTGCGGCGCGGAGGACTCTTTGAAGACCAACGCCGCCCTCACCCGCGACTTTTTCGAGAACCTGCCCGGCGACCCCTTCCAGTACGAGTACCACGAGTATCCCGGCCGCCACAACTGGGATTTCTGGGAGGCGCGCGTGCCGGAGATGCTCGATTTCGTGCTGCGCGGCAGAAAGGAGAGACGCCCATGAGCGCCCCTTTGGAAATGCGCGCCGCCATCTTCGATCTGGACGGCACCTTGCTTGACAGCATGTACGTCTGGCACGCGGTGGACGAGCGGTTCTTTGCCGAGCGCGGCCTGACCCTGACGCCGGACTACGCCAAAGCCATCGCCGGCATGAGCTACCGCGAGACGGCGCTGTACACGAAAAAGCGCTACGGCCTGACCGAGCCGTGGGAGGAGATCGTGCAGATCTGGACGCGCATGGCCGAGCGCGAGTACCGCGAAAACGTGCGCTTGAAGCCCGGCGCGGAGGCCTATCTCAAAGCGCTCAAAGCGCGCGGCGTGCGCCTGGCGGTGGCCACGGCCATGCCGCCGGGCCTGTTCAAGCCCTGCCTTGAACATCGCGGCATCGCGGGGCTTTTCGACGCCCTGCTCTCCGTGGAGGACGCCGGGGGCCGCGGCAAGCTCTCCGGCAGGGTGTTCGCGCTGGCGGCGGAAAAGCTGGGCGTGGAGCCCGCCGACTGCGTGGTCTTTGAGGATGTCTACGAGGGCGTGGCCGGGGCGAGAAAGGCCGGCATGCGCGCCGTGCTGGTCTACGACGAAGCCTCCGCCCACCGCCACGGCGAAACGGAAGCGCTCGTCGAGCGCGTCATCCATGATTTTACCGAGCTTTTATAGGAAAACGGGCGCAAAAAACGGGCGTGGGGAGAAATTGATCTCTCCACGCCCGCTGTTTATCGCGCCTCCGCGTCGATGCGGAAGATGTTGAGAACGTCCGCGTCCGGGCAACAGAAGGCGAACGTGCCGTCCGCGCGGGCGGGCAGCGCGCCACCGTAGCGGAGGATGTCCACGTAGGGAAAGGCCGTGTGCAGGGCCATGGGGCAGAGCCTACCGCGCTCGGTGTCGAAGTCGAACGTATCGCCGACCTTGTGCCCGTGGTGGCAGACGCCCGCGCCCTTTTTCTCCACCAGCGTCAAGGTGATCTTCGGCCTTCTTACAGCTTGATCTCGCCCATATCGCGCGCGGCGTGGCCGGCGAGGGCGGGGTCGACTTCGTTTTTCACGAAGTTCACCGTCTGCTCGGCGGCGCGGCCGGTGTAGTTCTCCGGCGCAAGCAGCTTGGTCAGATGCTCGTGGTCCATGGGGAAGGCGGGGTCGGCGGCGATGCGCTCCATCAGGTCGCTCTCCTTGCCCTCCTGCTTCATGCGCGCGGCCGCGGCCTGCGAATGGACGCGGATGCGCTCGTGCAGCTCCTGCCGGTCGCCGCCCAGACGCACGCCCTCCATGAGGATGGCTTCCGTGGCCATGAAGGGCAGGTTCTCCATCACGCGCTTGCCGATCATCGCCGGGTAGACGACCATGCCGCTGGCGATGTTGGCGTACAATTCCAGCACCGCGTCCGTGGCCAGGAACGCCTCCGGCAGCGAGAGGCGACGGTTGGCGCTGTCGTCCAGCGTGCGCTCGAACCACTGGGTGGCGGCGGTCATCTGCGCGTCCTGCGTCAGCGCCATCACGTGGCGGGAAAGGGCGCAGATGCGCTCCGAGCGCATGGGGTTGCGCTTGTAGGCCATGGCCGAGGAACCGATCTGACCCTTCTCAAAGGGCTCTTCCACTTCGCGGAAGGACTGCAGAAGCCGCAGGTCCTGCGCGAATTTGTAGGCGCTCTGGGCGATGCCGGAGAGCGCGCCGAGCACGCGGCTGTCCAGCTTGCGCGGATAGGTCTGGCCGGAAACGGCGAAGCACTTCTCCATGCCCACCTTGCGGGCGATGCGCCTTTCCAGTTCGTCCACCTTTTCGCCGTCGCCGTCGAAGAGCTTCATGAAGCTCTCCTGCGTGCCGGTCGCGCCGCGGTTGCCCAGCAGTTTGAGGGAAGAAAGGGCGAAGTTCACTTCGTCCAGATCCATCAGCAGATCCTGCATCCACAGCGTGGCGCGCTTGCCCACCGTGGTGAGCTGCGCCGGCTGCAAATGCGTGTAGCCGAGGGTGGGCAGATCTTTATATTCCAGCGCGAAGGCGCGCAGGCGGCGGATGACCTCCAGCACTTTTTCGCGCACCAGCGTCAGGGCGTCGCGCAGCATGAGGATGTCGGCGTTGTCGGTCACATAGCAGGAGGTCGCGCCCAGATGGATGACGCCGCGCGCATTGGGGCAGACGTCGCCGTAGGCGAGCACGTGCGCCATCACGTCGTGGCGGGTGCGCTCCTCGTGGCGGCGGGCGGCCTCGTAGTCGATGTCCTCCACATGCGCCTTTAATTCGTCTACCTGCGCCTGCGTCACCGGCAGCCCCATCTCCATCTCGCTCTCGGCCAGCGCCACCCAGAGCTTGCGCCAAGTGGTGAACTTGCGGTCGGGGGAGAAAATTTGCTGCATCTCGCGGCTGGCGTAGCGGCTGTTGAGCGGCGTTTCGTAAGTATCGTGCATGCTCGTTCCCCCTTAGCGGATGATGAGGCTGTCGCGCTCCGCGCCCACGGAGACGAATTTGATCGGGCAGGCGACGTTCTTTTCGATGAACTCCACGTAGTCGCGCGCCTCGGAGGGCAGGTGCTCGTATTCGCGGCAGGTGGCGATGTCCATCTTCCAGCCGGGCAATACCTCGTAAACGGGCTTGCAACCGTCGAGGTCCGGCGTGTAGGGGAAGCGGTCCACGCGGCGGCCGTTTTTCTCATACGCCACACAGACGGGGATTTTGTCCAGGTAGCTCAAAACGTCCAGCTTGGTCAGCGCCAGCTCGGTCGCACCCTGCAAGGCCGTGCCATAGCGGGTGGCCACCAGATCCATCCAGGCCACGCGGCGCGGACGGCCGGTGGCGGCGCCGTATTCCGCGCCGGCCTCGCGCAGTTTGTCGGCCTCCTCGCCATCCAGTTCGCCCACGAACGGGCCCTCGCCCACGCAGGTGGAGTAGGCCTTGGTCACGCCCACCACGCGGTCGACCTTGAGGCTGGGCAGCCCGCAGCCCACCGGCGCGTAGGCCGCCAGCGGGGAAGAGGAGCTGGTGAAGGGGTAGATGCCGTAGTCGATGTCGCGCAGCGCGCCCAGCTGCGCCTCGAACAGCACGCTCTTGCCGGCTTCCACGGCGCTTTCCAAGAGCTCGCCCGCGTCGCAGACGTGCTGCATCAGCGGCGCGCCGTATTCCTCGATCCACTTGAGCGTTTCGTCAAAGTCGATCTTCTCTGCGCCGTAGCCGGGCACGATCACCTGATTTTTCCAGTCCAGCAGGCGCTTGAGCTGCTTTTTCAAATGTTCCGGGTGCAGAAGGTCGCCCATGCGCAGCGCCTTTTTCATGTACTTGTCGCCGTATACGGGGCTGATGCCGCGCAGCGTGGAGCCGAAGTGATCCTTGCCCAGCCGCGCCTCCTCCCACTTGTCCTGCAAGGGGTGGATGGGCAGCACCATCACGGCGCGGTCGGAAATTTTCAGGCTGTCGCGGGTGATGGACACGCCCTTTTCGCGCACGCGCGCGATCTCGCCGCACAGGTGCTTTAAGTCGATGACCGTGCCCGTGCCCAGCAGATTCACGGCCTTTTCGTGGAACACGCCGCTGGGCAGCAGGTTCAGCGCGAATTTGCCGTATTCGTTGATGACGGTGTGCCCGGCGTTGTTGCCGCCCTGATAGCGCACCACCACGTCGTACTTCTCGGCAAGGTAATCCACCATGCGGCCCTTGCCCTCGTCTCCCCAGTTGATGCCGACGATCGCGCAATTTGCCATGAAAGTCATCCTTTATCGAATATTTCCGGGCCAGGGGCCGATCTTCGTTCGGGAAAATGGCCCAAAGCCCCGGACACCGCGCCTATTATACCATTTTGCGCGGCAAAATGCCAGAAGTTGATTGTAAACAATGCGGCCGGGCGGAGGAGCCCCCCTGCCCGGCCAGATGCGTCACGGTCCGCTCTGCGCGGCGGCGGAAGCCTGCGGCGCGGCGGACGGCGATGGCGTTTCCTGCGCGGCGATGGGCGCGGCGGACGGCGATGGCGCCGCCTCGGACGCGAAGGTCAGGCTCTCCAGCGCGGCAAGCGTTTCCGCCTCGGGCACGCCTGTGAAGGTCAGCGTGTAGAGCCGGCCGTCCTGCACCAGCAGGTATTGCGAGGTCACTTCGCCGTCCAGAGACACCTGGATCATGGCGAACTCGCGCCCGCCGGCCTCGATATACTGCGGCTCGACGCCGTCAAAGCCGGCCACGTAGTCGGCGTATTCGGCCACCAGCGCTTCGGCGGCCTCGTGCGTGTCGGCGTAGGCGGTCGCCGTCTCCACGACGCTGATGGCCGCGTTCCCGCGCCGCGCCATCAGCGCTTCGCCCTGGTAAACGCCGCCCGCGTCGCGCGCGGAGGCTTCGCGGTAGCCCTCCAGCTCCGCCTCCGTCACGGGGACGAAGCCCTCGGGCAGCGTCAGCGCGTAGGCGGACGTCTGCGCGGTCTCCGCCGTTGCCAGCGCGCAGAGGAGCAGCGCCGCGATCAGCAGCATGGCGATCTTCTTCATGAAAACACCTCCGTTCCCCGCCATCATAGCACAAATTCGCGCAAAAAGCAATTGCATCCCGCCGCCCGGACATGTATAATAGTACCATCTGACATCACAGCGTTAAGGAGGCTTCCCATGGATACACGTTCCTTCCGTCAAACCGTCCGCGCCTGGCTGGACGCGCACGCCGAGGAAATGGTCGCCGACCTGCAGGCGTTCACGCGCATCCGCTCCGTCAGCCGCGCCGACCTCGCCGCGCCGGGCGCGCCTTTTGGCCCCGAGTGCCGCGAAATGCTCGATTTCGCCCTCGATCACGCCCGCAGGATGGGCTTTGAGACCGAGGACCACGCCGGTTACTGCGGCAGCGCCATCTATGGCGACAAAAACAACGCGCTGGGCATCGTCGCCCACATCGATGTGGTGCCCGAGGGCGACCAGTGGATCTACCCGCCCTACGGCGCGACCCGCGTGGGCGATTTCCTCATCGGTCGCGGCACGAACGACGACAAGAACGCCGCCGTACTCGGCCTTTACCTGATGCGCATGTTCCGCGAACTGGGCACGCCGCTCAAACACGGCCTGCGCCTCATCATGGGCTGCTCCGAGGAGACGGGCATGGAGGATATGGAGTACTACGTGCAGAACTGCGTCTGCCCCGTGGCCTCGCTGATCCCGGACAGCATGTTCCCCGCCAACTACGCCCAGAAGGGCTCCATCAAGGGCCTGTTCTACATGGATGCCGGCGAGCAGATCGCCGAGTTCCACGGCGGCGAGGTGTTCAACATGGTGCCGCCCAGCGCCACGGCGCTTTTGCGCGGCGTTCCGCTCTTTGCCGCCAGCGAGGGCGTGGACGTGAGCGAGGAAAACGGCATGGTGCGCGTGCGCGCCACGGGCACGGCGGCCCACGCTGCCCGGCCCGAGGGCGGCCTGAGCGCCATCCACCGCCTGGCCACGGCGCTGTTGGAGGCGGGCGTGCTTACCGGCCAGTCCGAGCGCGCCATGCGCGGCGTGGCGGCGCTCTCCGGCGACATCTACGGCGAGCGCGCCGGCATCGCCTGCGAGGACGCGGACACCGGCCGCAGCACCATGGTCTGCGGCATGGCCCGCATGGAGAATGGCAAACTCTCCCTGAGCGTGGACTGCCGCCTCTCCATCGCCACGAACGTCGAGGGCGACAGCGAGACCCTGCAGGCCTACGGCGCGGGCCTCGGCTTTGAGCCGCGCGAGTTCTCCACCACCCGCCCGGTCTATATCCCCAAGGACGGGCCGCTCATCGCCGCCGCCCAGCGCGCCTACTTCGAGGTCACCGGCGACGACGCGCCGCCCTTCACCTCCGGCGGCGGCACCTATTCGCGTCTGCTTGAAAACGCCATCACCTTCGGCGTCATCTTCCCCGGCGAGCGCCCGCGCCCCGAGGGGCTGCCCGCCACCCACGGCTCCGCCCACGGCCCGGATGAGTTCACCTACATCCCCGACCTTTTGCGCGCCGCGGAGATCTACGCGCTGGCCATCGTCCTGCTAGACGAAGCCGCGGGGGAGGCGAGGGCATGAAGCCGCAGCCGCAGCTTGTCTCGATGCTGAAAAATCAGGCGTTCGACGGCTTTCTGCTGGTGCGCGCCGCCGCGCAGCGCACCTCCTCCAACGGCAGCAAGTACCTGGACATGACGCTTTGCGACATCTCCGGCGAAGTCAACGCCAAGATGTGGGACGGGCTGACCCCCGCGCCCGCTCCGGCCACGGTGCTGCGTCTGCGCGGCGTGATGCTGGAATACAACGGCCGGCCGCAGCTGCGCGTGGACAAGCTGCGGCCCGCCGCCGAGGGCGACGATTACGACATGGCCGCCCTCGCCCCCTGCGCGCCGCAGCCCTCGGGCGAGATGATGGATTTCATCCTCAACCGCGTGGACGCCATCGCCGACCGCGAACTCAAGGCGCTGGTGCTCAAGCGTCTGGAGGAGGCGGGCGACCGCCTGATGTACTATCCCGCCGCCTCGAAGCTGCACCACGCCGAGCGCGGAGGGCTTTTGCACCACACCTCCACCATGCTGCGCACGGCCCGCGCCGTCTGCGACATCTACCCCTTCCTCGACGCCGACCTGCTGGCCGCGGGCGTCATCCTCCACGACCTGTGCAAATTGGACGAACTGGCCGCCGACGAGATCGGCATGGTCAGCGATTACACCCGCGAAGGGCAGCTTCTGGGCCATCTGGTGATGGGCGTGGCGGCGCTGGACCGCTGCGCGCGCGAACTGGGCGTGCGCGGCGAATTGACGGCCATGCTGGAACACATGATCCTTTCCCACCACGACCTGCCCGAATACGGCAGCCCGCGCCGCCCGATGTTCCCGGAGGCGGAGGTCTTGCACATACTCGACGTGCTCGACGCGCGCATGTTCGAGATGCGCCGCGAGCTTGCCATGATCAAGCCCGGCGGCTTCACCGAGCGCATCTGGTCTTTGGAGCGCAAGCTCTACCGCCGCAGGGAAGAGCCCGTTCGCCTGGAGCGCCCGGAAGAGACGGGCGAAGAGTGATCGCGGGCGCCCCGTTCCCAGAGCGGGAACGGGGCGCTCAGAGCGCTGACAAAGCCCACAAACGCAAAAATCGTTCTGATAAAATGAAAATCAGAAGCGATTTTTGCTTCCTGCGTCAGCTGTACTTGCATCCTGCGGTTACTTACGTCCATGTAAGCTCCCTTGAAGGCAGGGCCGCTTCCTTGGCTTGCAGGCTTTCTCAACGCTCTGCCAGTCTGTCGACTTTGTCAACATCCTGAGCCCGCGCGAAAAGTGCGGGCTTTCCACTGCGATTTTACAATATTTAACGCATGTTTGCTCGGAAATGAACACATTGCCCATGCTTTTAACTTGTCAAACTGTGTAAAGTGGAGTAGAATAAGAAAG
>DVGE01000208.1 GCA_018712885.1 Candidatus Pullichristensenella stercoripullorum
GCCCAGGTATCGTTGTAGGCGACCACGGTGAACGTGCGGCCATACGTCATCGGCTGGCTCGCGGAGGTCAGCGAATCTCGCTGATAGACGCGCGCCCCCTGCCTGCTCACCACCGCCTGGAACGTCTCGTAGACGACCTCGCCGCCGTCGCTTTCATCGTCGGCAACTTCGTCAACGCGGGTGAGGTTCTCGCGCGGCGTGAAGCCGTAGCTGGAGCCGTTGTAGACCTGCGCCCAGGTATCGTTGTAGGCGACCACGGTGAACGTGCGGCCATACGTCATCGGCTGGCTCGCGGAGGACAGCGAATCGCGCTGATAGACGCGCGCCCCCTGCCTGCTCACCATCGCCCGGAACGTCTCGTAGACGACCTCGCCGCTCTCTTCGGCATCGGGGGTCTCTTCATCCGCTGTGCGGATATCCGAGCGCATGATAAAACCGATGTGCCCATCATACTCGATCATCGCGCAGGTGCCATCGACCGCCATCAGGCGCACCTTCGTGCCCGGCGCGAGCGTCGTATAGGCGCTTTGGGTGCTGGCATACTGGTAAAAGCGGGCGTTGGCGACGACGACCGCGTCCTGCGCCTCGGCGGAGACAGTGGTCAGGCCGGAAACCGCCACGTAGCCATCCTTGCCGTAATACGTGATGTTCGCCACGCCGTTCTGCGTCGCGTTGACCGTCAGATAAGCGTCGCGGGCAATGGAGCCGATGCGCTGGGAAAAGGAAGCGTCCGCATATACGGGGATGACGCTGTCGGACACGCGGGCGGCGTACTCCGCCAACGCCGGCGTTGACGCCAGCATGATCGCCGTCATCGCCAGCGCCCAAATGCGCTTCCAACCTCTTTTGTGCATGTCGGGTTCTCCTTTCGCAGGACAAATATTTCAGAAGTATGACAAAATCCGGAATGATATTACAGATTGTATCATATTTGAAACATATTGTCAATGCCTGAAGGAAGAACGAAACAATATTTTCCGCGGCACTGGAACGCGCATCGGTGGGAACACGCGAACAGGGCCCGTCGCCGCGCGACATCAGCGCGCTGACAAAGCCCAGAAAAAAAGCCTCTGACCTTATTTCGATCAGGGCGATCCTGCAGTTGTGGGAGGTGTCAACATTCTGCGCCGTGGACCAGGCGCTTCTGCTCCTGATCCACGGCGCTCATTTGGCGCGCTTGCGCCTCAGTTCAGGACCATGCGATCGCTCACGGCGCCCTCGCCGCTCGCCTGCGTGAACAGGCTCAGCAGGTGCTCGACGGTGAGGCGCTTTTTTTCTTCCCCGGAGACGTCGATGATGATGTTTCCCTCGTGCATCATGATCAGACGGTCGCCGTGGGCGATGGCGTCGCGCATGTTGTGCGTGATCATCAGCGTCGTCAATTTGTTTTTTTCGACGATCTGATCCGTCAATTCAAGCACCTTCGCCGCCGTCTTGGGGTCGAGCGCCGCCGTGTGCTCGTCGAGGAGCAGCAGCTTGGGGCGGTTCATCGTCGCCATCAACAGCGTGATGGCCTGCCGCTGGCCGCCGGAGAGCAGGCCCACCTTGGTGGACAGGCGGTTTTCCAGGCCCAGCTCCAGCGAGGAAAGCAGTTGGCGATACTTTTCACGATCCGCTTTTCGCACGCCACGGACAAAGCGGCGCTTCTCGCCCCGCTTGGAGGCGATGGCAAGATTTTCGGCGATCTCCATATCGGGCGACGTGCCCTTCATGGGGTCTTGAAACACTCTGCCGAGGAATTTAGCGCGCTTGTACTCCGGCATGCGCGTCACATCCACGCCGTCGATCTCGATGGTGCCGAAGTCCGGCTTCCACACGCCGGCGATGGCGTTGAGCAGCGTGGACTTTCCCGCGCCGTTGCCGCCGATGACGGTGACGAATTCGCCGTCCCTGATCTCCAGATCGAGGCCGTTCAGCGCGGTCTTGGCGTTGACCGTACCCGCGTTGAACGTCTTTTGCAAGTTGGTGATCTTAAGCATTTTCGTCACCCCCGTTCACTGTTTTCTGCGGCTGCAAAGAGCGGCGCTTGGTGAAATACTCGCCTTTTAAGTACGGCACCGCGAGGAAGATGGTCACGATGATGGCGGAGAGCATCTTCAGGTAGTCCGTCTTCAGGCCCATGAGGATGACCAGGTTGTAGACGATGTAGTAAATGATGCCGCCGCCCAGCACGCCGATCAGACTGACGACGAAATTGGGCTTGATCTTCAAGGACACGGACAGACCGATGAAGATGGCGGCCAGGCCGATGACGATGGCGCCGCGCCCGTCGTTGATGTTGGCGGAGCCCTTGTACTGCGCCAGCATCGCGCCGGCCAGCGCGACGATGCCGTTGGCGATGGAGAGACCGACGACCTTGTTCAGATTCACGTTGACGCCCTGCGCCCGGCTCATGTCGGGATTGTCGCCCGTCGATTTGAGCGTGAGACCGATCTCTGTGTAAAAGAACTGCCACAGGCAGAGGATGACCACCGTGACCAGGATCAGCATCGAGAGGATAGACGCGGGATTGTCGCTCATGTGTACCCACAGGGCGTTGGCCCTCGGGTCGATGGCGACCAGAGACTTGCCGCCAAGGATGAACAGGTTCACGGAGTAGAGCATCAGCTGCGTGAGGATGCCGGACAGTATGGAGGGGATGCCCAGCGCCGTATGCAAAAGGCCGGTGACCATGCCGGCCAGCGCGCCCGCGACAAACGCCGCGAGCACGCTGACCCATACAGGCACGCCGCTGCCCAGCAGCACCGCGCAAACGCAGGCTCCCGTGCAGATCGAACCATCGACCGTCAGATCCGCGATGTCCAGTATCTTATAGGAAATGTAGACGCCGATCCCCATCAGGCCCCAGATCAGCCCTTCCGCGATGGCGCCAGGCAGTGCGTAGAGGAAAGCCATATCGTATCTCTTCCGATCTCAGTTTTCTTTCATGGATCAGTTGGCGGGAACTTCGATGCCCAACTGCGCGCAGAGTTCCTCGTTGTAGGTCACCGCGGGCGTCAGGGTCATGATCTCGATATCCGCGGGGGAGGTGCCGTTGAGGAGGATGTCCGCCGCCATCAGGCCGGTCTCATAGCCGAGCTGATAGTAGTCGATGGCCAGGCTGGCGTAGCAGATGGCCCCGCCGTAGCTGGTGTAGATGGGCACGTTTTTCTCGTTGCAGATGGTGCCGACGATGGTATCGTTGGCGGCGACGGTGTTATCAGAGGGGATGTACACGGCCTTGCACTCGCTGGCCATGGAGGTGGCCACGGCCTGCAGCTCGGTGGTCTCCGAGAAGGTGTAGGCCTTGACGACGATGCCCGCTTCCTCGAACAGCGCCTTGACCGCTTCATACTGGATCAGGGAGTTGGACTCGTTGGTGCAGTAGAGCACGCCCACCTGGTCGCCCTCGACAAGGCCCAGCGTGTCGATCATCATCTGCGCCTGCTCCGCGAAGGGCACGGCGTCCGAGGTGCCGCTCACGTTGGCGGGGATGTTGCCGGCGAAGGTGTCGTCATAATCCGTCACAGAGGTGCCCAGCACCGGGATCTCGGTGGTCATGTTGGCGGCGGCCAGCAGCGCGGGCGTGCCGTTGGCCATGATCAGATCCACGCGCTTGGCGTTGAAGGCGTTGACCACGGTGGTGCAGAGGCTGGCGTCGCCCGCCACCTGGGTGTCGATGTCCACGGTGTGACCAGCCTCTTCCATGGCCTGCGTCAGGGCGTCGTTAAAGCCCTGCGTGGCCTGGTCGAGCGATTCGTGTACCATCAGCTGGCAGACGCCGACGGAGTAGTTCTCGGCGAAGGCGCCGCAGCAGAGGGCGAGCGTCAGCGCGATGGTCATCAGCAAAGTGATCGTCTTTTTCATAGTCCTGACCTCCAACAAAGTATCTATTTTTTCACCCCGAGGGGATGAAAAAAGCAATGAAATATCCCTGTATCGCTCGAATACAGGGACGAATCGCTCGTGTTACCACTCTGTTTCGCATATACCTTGCGATATATGCCTCACCAGGCTTCGCGCCTGTTGCGGGGGCCCCGCCGCGCGTCCGCCTTTCGGCTGGCGCTTTTACAGGTTGAAAAGTCTTGGCGATGTAACGGTCGCACCCGTTGTGCCTACTGTCATTTCAACACACCGCTCGCGGAATGAACTTCCCTGAGGTATCCCGACGCCTCGCACCGAACGGCGCCTCTCTGAAGGGCTTCCCGCAGCTACTCTTTCCGCTCAAACGCATTTCACATATGCGGTTTCCGCTTGGCCTTACAAAAGGCATGGTTATTATACATCGCGGCGAACAGGATTGCAAATTCAACATTTGCATACTATAATAAGATAAACTTATGATATGGACATAGGAGGAGCGGCGATTGAATCTGAATCAGCTTCGTTATTTTGTCTCCGTCGCCGAAAATGAGAGTTTCACGAAGGCGGCCATGAGCCAGTATATATCGCAAACGGCGATCACCCAGCAGATCCGCTCGCTCGAAGAGACGGTCGGGGCGAAACTGTTCGACCGCAACAGCCGCCCCGTGTCCCTGACGCCCGCGGGAAAGGTGTTCCTCAAGGAAGCCCGGGAGATCCTTGGGCGCATGGATGTAGCGCTCTCGCGCATCCGCGAGGCCTCCACCGGACTGGAGGGCGAACTGCGCCTCGGATACACGAAGGGCTATGAGCACAGCGATCTTCCCAGGTATCTGCGCGGCTTTCATCAGGAATATCCCAATGTGCTGCTTTTGTGCTATCGCTGCGATACCGATATGCTGGCCTCCGGCCTGCTCAATGGGGAATACGACGTCATCTTCACCTGGGACAGCACCAACATCCGCCAGGAGGAGGCGCTGGAACTGCGCGTCATCGAACACGTGCCGCTGCGCGTCGCGCTTTACGCGGAGCACCCGCTTGCCCGGCGAACAGAGTTGAGCCGCAAGGATCTCAAGCAGGAGAACATACTGTTCATGTCTCCCTCGGGCACGGGCAATTCCTTCGGCGACGCCTTCTACATCAGCCTCTATCAGCAGGCGGGCTATCAGCCCAACATACTGCTGCGCTCGAACGACATGGAGAGCATCCTCATGATGGTAGCGGCGGAAGAGGGCATCTCCATCGTGCCGGAATACTCCCATCCCTGGGACATCGGCACAGAAAACGTCGTCTTTATCCCCCTTTCCGGCGAGGACGAGACCGAGGAGATCCTCATTGCCTGGCGCAAGGACAACGATAGCCCCGCCCTGCGGCACTTTTTGCAAAAGCTGCCAAATGGGTGAGGCGGACATGCTTTGAGCCTCTCTGTCCGCCCTCCGGCCTGCCAAGAAGCCGCCTGAGGCGGACTCCATCGTTGGACGCAAAAGATCGCCGCTGATCTTTTCTCGATCAGGGCGATCTTTCGCAGTCATGGGCTTTGCCAACGCGCTGGACCTCCCGCAGGCCGGGAGGATCGACGCCTTACGCCTCGGCCTTGACCTTCTTCAGGTGTACGAAGCGGGGCAGGCCGTCTTCGACGGTCATCTGCGTGTGGCCCTGGATGAGGGGCAGCGCGTAGTCGATGAAGCCGTCGGTGATGCCGTCGCCCTCGTTGTTGATCCACTGGCGCGGCACCTTCTTCTCGGTGTTGGC
>DVGE01000209.1 GCA_018712885.1 Candidatus Pullichristensenella stercoripullorum
AGTCATCTGGGCGACTTCATCCCCGACGACGACGCGCCCGCCCCGGCGGACGCCGCCGCCTTCACGCTGCTCAAGGAGCAGCTGATGAACGTGCTCTCCACCCTCACCCCGCGCGAGGAGATGGTGCTCAAGCTGCGCTTCGGCCTGGAGGACGGCCGCGCCCGCACGCTGGAAGAGGTGGGCCGCGAGTTCAAGGTCACGCGCGAGCGCATCCGCCAGATCGAGGCCAAGGCGCTGCGCAAGCTGCGTCACCCCAGCCGTTCGCGCAAACTGAAGGATTCCATCGACTGATGCTGCCGGAAAACGCCATAGCGCTGGACGCGCGGCTTTCGGCGATCCGCGACCTCGCCGGGAGCTGCGCGCGCTTTGCCGACATCGGCGCCGACCATGGCCGCCTGGGGGCGCACATGCTCCTGCACGGCCTCTGCGAGCGCGCGCAGTTGGCGGACATTTCCGAGGCGTCGCTTGCCAAGGCGCGCCGCCTCATCTACGGCCTCGGTCTTACTGGCCGCGTCGATTTCTGCGTCGGCGACGGCGCGCAGGCGCTCAGGGAACCGCCGGACGTGGCCGTCGTCGCCGGCATGGGCGGACAGACCATCGCCGGCATCGTCGAGCGCGGGCGGGATATGCTCAAAAACGCCCGCCTCGTTTTGCAGCCCAACGTGGCCGCGCCGGAACTGCGCGCGCGCTTGCAGGCAGCGCGTTTTCGCATCACGAACGAAGTCATCGCCCGCGACGGGCGGCGGCTGTATGTCATCATCGCAGCGGAGGCGGGGGAAATGCGCCTCACGCCGGAGGAAACGGAGGCTGGGCCGGTGCTGCTCAAAAAGCGCCCGCCACTGCTTTCCGACTATGCCGCTTTCCGCCTGCGCGTGGCGGGCAAGGCCTTGCAAGGCGCGCGGCGCGGACACGGCGACGCGGCGGCCTTTGAACGGGAAATTTCCATCTGGGAGGCGATCATCCATGGCGACCGTGCGGGACATCCTTGACCTTCTGGAGGGCATCGCCCCTCTGGAAACGCAGGAGGAGTGGGACAACGCGGGCCTGCTGGCCGGCGACCCCGCCGCGCAGGTCACGCGCGTGCTCGTGGCGCTGGATCTGACTATGGAAGTGGTGGAGGAGGCAGAGCGCCTCGGCGCGCAGCTCATCGTCACCCATCACCCCATCCTCTTCCGCGGCCGCAAGAACCTGCGCGAGGACGACGCGGAGGGCAGATTGCTCGCGGCGCTCATCCGCGCGCGCCTTGCCATGGTCGCCATGCACACCAACTTCGACAACGCCGAAGGCGGCGTCAATTCCGCCCTCTGCGAGCGCCTCGGCATCCGCGCAAGCCAGCCTTTGGAGAGCGGTATGCGCGTAGGCGAGATCGACCCCATGCCCCTTGGCGACTTCCGCCGCCATGTGGAAACGCGGCTGGGCGGCGCGGTGCGCGCCTATGGCGCGGCGGACAAGGTCATTCGCCGGGTGGCGGTGCTGGGCGGCGCGGGCGGCGGCTACGCCTCCATCGCACTCAGCGCGAGGGCGGACGCCTATGTGACCGGGGAGTTTTCCTACCATGCGGCGCTCGATTGCGCGGCGGCGGGCATGGTCGCCCTTGAAGCCGGCCACGCGGCCACGGAATGGCCCGCGGTGCATGTTTTGCGCGAAGGTTTACAAAAGGCGGTCGATGCTGTACAATATAATGTGGAGACTTTTGAGAGCGCGCACAGGCCGTTCTTGTGATATGGAGGGATGCTCGTGCAGTTGGATGAACTTTGGAATTTCATGCAGGTGGACGTGGAGGCGGATAAGTTTGAAAACCAGATGCGCCTTTCTCCGAACCGCCAGAAGTTGCTCAAACAGCGCAACTTCATCCTCGAACAGCAGAACAATATGAAAAAACTCGAGGCCGACGTCGCCGTGATGCAGGATCGCCTGGCGGCGGTGGAAGACGAGGCGCAGCGTCTCTCCGGCGTGCTTTCCGGCATGGTCGAGGAGCTGGAGACGAACCCGCCCGCCACCGTGGAGGAGAGCGACCGCCGCGCCGAGGCCGCGCAGCGCCTGGCCGACACGCTCACGCGCTACGAGCAGGAGCTTGCCAAGATGCGCAAGGACGCCGAGGCCCGCGACCGCCAGCAGAAGGAGATCCGCGTGCGCGCCGCCAGGACCAAGCAGGAGTACGACCAGCTCAAAACGGTCTACGACGAGGAGTTCAAGCGCGATCAGCAAACGCTCAAGTCCATGCGCGCCAACATCGAAAAGGAGGCCGCCAAGCTCGATCAGGCGCTGCTTTCCCGCTACCGCGCCATCAAGCAGCACTGCACGCCGCCGATGGCGAAACTGGTGGATGGCCAGTGCGGCGGATGCTTTATGTCGCTGCCCTCGGCCACGCTGCGCGAACTCAAGCTCGGCGAAAAGACCGTGGAGTGCGACAACTGCGGCCGCATACTCTACGACCCCAGGTAAAAGGCGTTATCGTGAGGGCGCCGGACGGCCGCAGGCGGCTTGACCGTCTGAGGAAAGTCCGAGCATCGCAGGGCAGGGTGCCGGTCAACTGCCGGTGGAGGCGACTCCAAGGAAAGTGCAACAGAGATATACCGCGTCCCTTCGGGGGCGTAAGGGTGGAAAGGCGAGGTAAGAGCTCACCAGCGGCATGGCGACTTGTCCGCTCTGTAAACCCCACCTGGTGCAAGATCGATAGGGGAGCATATGCGGCGGCCCGTCGCGCTCCCGGGTGATCGCTTGAGCCCGCTGGCGACCGCGGGCCTAGATAGATGGCCGTTCAAGACAGAACTCGGCTTACAGACGCCGCTCACGTTCGC
>DVGE01000210.1 GCA_018712885.1 Candidatus Pullichristensenella stercoripullorum
ACCATCCTGATGATCGCGCACCGCCTCAAGACCGTGCGCAAGGCCGACCAGATCCTCGTCCTGGACAAGGGCCGGATCGTGCAGCGCGGCACCCACGCGAAGCTGGCCGGACAACCCGGCCTTTACCGCGACTTCCTCGACGCGCGCAAGGAAGCCGCCGGCTGGAAATTGTCCTGAGGGCGGCAAAGGCACGAAAGCGGCGGAGGCATAGCGCTCCCGCCGCTTTCCCCTGCAAACAGGCCGCGCCCCTTTAACGCGTCGCGCCTTGCCCGCGCTGCTGCCCCGTGCTACAATATTGGCGAAATGGAGGTGCGCAGGATGGACTACACAAACGCCATAATGGTCTGGGACGCGGTTTCCGTGCGCATCGCCGACGTGCGCCATGGAACGATTGCCGGGGGTCAGTCGGAGTTGACCAGTGAAAATGCGCTGTTCTTATTCGTGCTCGGCAAGGACGCGCGCGTGACCATCGGGGATTCGCCATATGCGCCGCGCGGGGAGACTTTGTTCCACATTGCGCGCGGACGCCATGTGCACATGGGCGCCGCGGGGAAGGCAGAATATTACTGCGTCTCCTACCAGGCGGAAACGCCGCAGGCCGTCGGGCGGGAGATGGCGCGTTTGCTTCTGGAAGCAGCCCCATTTGAGGCGACCATCGCCGTGCGCCCGGCGGACGTCGCGGCCGCGCTTCGCGCCTGCGAGGCGCTGGAAAGCGCATGGAAGGAGGCGTCGCCGCTCGGCCGTCTTCGCGCAAAGGCGGCGTTCTATGCGTTGCTGGCCGAATTTTGCGCCGCGCTGTCGCAACCGGAGCGCCGCGTGGCCGCCGACGCCGTGGCGTGGACGCAGCAGTATCTGCGTTCGCATTTTTCGGAGGACGTCTCCATCCTGCGGCTGGCCAGCATTCTGGGTGTCAGCCGTTCCTCTCTGCACGAACAGTTTGTCCGTCGCGTGGGCATGAGCCCCCGGCAATACCTGACCAACCTGCGGCTGGAAGCGGCGCACAGGGCGCTGCGGGAAAGCGAAAGCAACATACAGGAGATCATCGCCGCCTGCGGCCTGCGGGATAAGAACCACTTTTACAACCTGTACCATCAGCGCTTTGGCATGACGCCGGGAGAATACCGCAAGCAGTTCCCGGTGCGGAAAAGGGCGGAAAACCTCCCCGGCGCTTCAAAGCCGGCGCGCAGCGGCGTATTGATTGAAAACTTCGGGCGCATCCACCACTACGCGAAACCGCCGCGGCGCATCGTCTGCCTCGACTATGCGGCGGCAGAAATCTGCGCGGCGCTGGGCGCGGGCGAGCGCATTGCCGCCGTCGCCGAGGCGGAGACGAGCCTTTCGGATTGCGCGCGGGAGTACCGCGGCATCGTCGCCGCCGCCACATTCCTGCCCGCAGAGTCCGCCGAACGCCGCGTGCCCTCCTACGCGGCTGTGCGCGCCTGTGCGGCGGAATTGGTCGTGGGTACGGCCTACGCCTTTCATGAGAGCACGGGCGTGGCGGACGCCGCCGCGTTCGAGCGCGACGGCATGCACATCTACGCCATGCGCGCGACCTACAAATTGAACGGCACGTTTGAGGACACTTACGAGGACATTTTCTCCCTGGGGAAGATTCTCGATTGCGAGGCGCGGGCGGCGGCGCTGGTCGAGACGATGCGGGCCAGAGAAGCAGCGTTGAACGAAATGCGCGTAGCAATCAAAGAACCGCCGCGCGTGTTCGTATTCGACGCGCAGATCGCGCAACGCGCCTTTACCTGCGGCCAATCGTTGGAAAACTGCATGATTCAGGCGGCGGGCGGCCGCAACGTCTTTGCGGACAGAGCGCGGATGTTCGTCCCCGTGGACTGGGAGGACGTGGCGCGCGCCGATCCGGAGGTGATCCTCGTACACCGCTTCAACGGCGGCGAAGATGGCGAGCAGAAAATTGCCCTGCTGCGCCGCAGGCCGGAGCTTGCTCAGACCGCGGCTATCCGCAACGGTCAAACGCATATCGTCAGCGTCAAATCCGTGTTTCCGGCGCTGGACAACGTGGATGTGGCTTTGCAAATGGCGGCGTGGTTTCAGGAATGCCGCAAGAATTAACATTGATTTGGACATTATCCTATTTGAATTTGGATAAATGCAGATTTACAGGCATGGTCAGGCGTTGTATAATGCCTTATGGTTAGATTCAACTAACCAAATATCAAATCCGTGGAGGGATGACCGTGAAAAGAATCATGGCGTTTGCGCTGTGCCTGACGCTGCTTTTGTCCGCGTTTGCGGGCGGCGCTGTGGCCGAAGAAGAACCCGTTGTCATCGAGAACATGGGCCGCACGACGACCTATGAGGAAGCGCCGGAAACGGCGGTGGCGCTGTCCTACAGCATTGCGGAGATCATGGTGGCGCTGGGGCTGGAGGACAAGATCGTCGCCATTGCCCCCAGCATGTACATACTCGACCAGGTGAGCGAGGAATACCGCGAAACCGTCGGCTCCTTCCCGGTGCTGGAGGGCAGCTACGGCGTGCCAACGCTGGAAACGGTGCTGGACACCGGCGCTGAATTTGTCTTTGGCGACGCCTATTCGTTCTACGCCAACAGTGTGGGTACCGTCGAGGACTTTGAGGCGGCGGGCGTGAACATCTACGCCACCGAAGGCACCTACGTCGAGGATGCAACCTTCGAGAACATCTACAATGACATCATTAACATCGGCAAAATCTTCCGCGTCGAGGAACGCGCCGGGGAACTGGTCGCCCAGCTGCGCGAGCGCGAGGCTGCTGTGGAAGCGTCTGTGGCTGGTCTGGAACCGGTGCGCGTATTCTACTTTGACTCTGATACCGGTGGCGGCGTGGATATGTCCACGGTTGGCGATACCGGCTTGCAAAGTCTGATGCTGGAGATGGCCGGCGCGGAAAACATTTTCAGCGATGTGGAGGGACAATTTGTCGCCGTATCTTGGGAAGACGTGGTGGATCGCGACCCGGAATATATCATCGTCTGCGACTACTATGGCGAGGGTTATGCTGAGGAAAAGATAGCTGAACTCAAGGCCAATCCCGCTACAATGGACATGGACGCCGTGGTCAACGACCGCTTCATCGTCGTGCCCGGCATGGCGATGTTCCCCAGCCTGGAGTGCATGGACGCCGTGGAGCTGATTGCCGCCGGACTGCACCCGGACGAAGCTGCATAATTTGCAATTCTGCCCTGTGGAGGCTGGCCAGTTGTCGGCCAGCCTCTTTCTCTTTTCAACGGGAGGACGGACGTATGTTCATCAACCGCTATCTGGCCGCCTTCGCCCGAGGGCACGGCGGCAAAATCACCGTGACCTGTTTTTTGCAGCTCATTTTGACGCTGCTGGGTACGATGATCTCTTTGGGCGTAGCCTTTGTGGTGCGTATGCTGCAGGGCGAGGCACGCATCCTCTTCTTCTCCGAGTTGTGGCAGGTGTTTGCGGCCATCGGCATATGTATCGCCCTGCGCTATGCGCTTTCGCGGAAAAAAATGTTGGCTGCGGAACAGTGTAGCCTGGGGATCAAAGCCTCTTTGCGCGATGGGCTTTTGCGCAAACTCTTTGCTCTTGGCCCCGCCTATACCGGGCGGGAACGCACGGGCAATATTGCCTCTACGATCTCCAGCAAGGTGGAATACCTCAACGAATACTACACGATCTATCTGCCCGCCGCCATATCTGCCGTAGTCAATGCGGTTTTGATCGTTTCCACGTTATTTCTGTTTAACCGCCCTTCCGCATGGACATGTCTGACAGGCTGCCTCGGCATGCTGGGTTGCCCGATGCTGTTTTACTTCTTGATGCGCAAGCGCGGCGAAGCGGAGATGCAGGCGCACGCCCAGTATTACAGCGATTGTCTGGACAGCGTGCAGGGCATGAGTACGCTCAAGGCTTTCAATGCCAACGGACGTCAAAAGGAAGCGATCTATCAAAAGGGCGAGCGCTTGCGGCAGGCGGTGATGGGCCAGCTTCGCGTCACCATGTTGGAAAACGTGGTCTTGCAATTTTTCGCGGGGCTTGGCAATGCCTTTGCCATCGCCATCGCCGCGTATCAGTGCGCGGGGGGCCATATGGAGCCGGACGCGCTGGTCTACGCCCTGTTTCTCATCGGCGCATGCTTCGCGCCCATGTCCAACCTCATCAACGCCTGGCACATGGGTTATCGCGGCGTGGTGGCTTC
>DVGE01000211.1 GCA_018712885.1 Candidatus Pullichristensenella stercoripullorum
TGCCTTAGGAGCGAGCGCCCCAGCCGGCGAGTGTGGGGGCAAAGACCAGGTCGGGCGAACAGGCGCGCCCCTGTACGCACAAAGGAGAACGCCATGCTTTACGACGCCATACTCATCGACGCCGACGATACCCTCCTCGACTTTCGCGGCGCGGAGAAAAACGCCATCAGCGCCATCATCCAGCAGCTCGGCATCATGGACGAGACCGCGCCGCAGGTCTACCACCGCCTCAACAAGGCCTGCTGGGAGGCATTTGAGCGCGGGGAAGTGACGCAGGCGGAGCTGCGCGTGCGCCGCTTCCGCGATTTTCTTAAGCACTACGACCTCGACGCCGACCCGCGGGAAGTGGGCGAGGCCTACACCGAGGCCCTCTCCCATCAGAGCCTGCTGTTGCCCGGCGCGCTGGAGGCGGTGCAGACCGTTGCCGCGCATCTGCCCGTGGCCGTGGTCACCAACGGCATCCCCAAGGTGCAGCATGGCCGCATGGACCCCTCGCCCCTGCGCAAGCACCTCTCCGCCTTCATCATCTCCGGCGAACTGGGCGTGCAGAAGCCCGACCCGCGCATGCTCTACGCGGCGCTGGAAGCGCTGGGCGGCGTGGACAAGTCCCGCGCCCTGATGGTGGGCGACAGCCTCACCAGCGACATCCGCGCCGCCAACCGCGCCGGCATCGACGCCTGCTGGTACAACCCCGAGGGCAAGGCCGCCCCGCCGGAATACAGCATCCGCTACGAGATCGCCGACATCCGCGCCCTGCCGGACGTCGCCCTGCAATAGACAAAACCGCCTCCACGCGCACAAACGCGCATGGAGGCGGTTTTTGCCGCCGTCACTTCTTCCTTTTCGCCGCGAACGGCTTGCGCGGCGCTTCGGCTCTTTCCGGCGCGGCCCCGGTCGCTTCCTCCGCGTCCGCCGCCTCGCCCTTGGCAAGCTCCCGCTTGCGCACGTTCTCGCGCACCAGCCGGTAGATGGCGGTGGTCAGCGGCACGGCCAAAAGCATGCCGCCGATGCCCATCACATTGCCGCCCACGGTGATGGCCGCCAGCACCCACAGCGCCGGCAGCCCCAGCTGCGAGCCGACCACGCGCGGGTAGACGATGTTGCCCTCCAACTGCTGCAAAACGACGATGAACACCAAAAACAGCAGCGCCTCCATCGGCGAAACCGTCAAAATGAGGATCGCGCCCACGCCCGCGCCGATGTAGGCGCCGGCAATGGGGATCAGCGCTGTCGCGCCCACCAGCGCGCCGATCATCGTCGCGTAGGGGAAGCCGAAGATGAGCATGCCCAGCATGCACAGCGTGCCGAGGATGACCGCCTCGGTACACTGGCCCACCACATAGCGGTGGAAGCTGTCGTCCAGCACATTCAGCACATAAAATGTCCGCTCGCACCACGCGGGCTTCAGATACGTGCGCATCAGCCGCCGCGCCTGCCTGCCGAGCTTTTCCTTGCCGTAGAGGATATAAAAGGAGAACATGAAGCCCATCACCAGCGTCACCGCGCCGGAGAACACGCCGGATACCGTGGCCACCACGGAGTTCATCAGCCCGTTCCAGCCGCCGCCCAGCCATTCGAGCACGCCGGTGAGCAGCTGCTGCCAGTCCGCGCCCAACTCGCCCAGATTGGCCTCGGCGTTGGGCAGGTACCGCGCGATCTCCGGGTATTTCATCAGCTCCCCGTAGAGCCGGTCGATGAGCGCGGGCGTCTCGTTGAGCAACAGTTGCACGGCCCGGATCAGTTCCGGCACGATGAGGCCGACGATGAGCCCGACGATGACGAGGATCGTCAGATACGCCGCCACCATGCACCCGCCCCGCCGCAGTTTGAGAAACAGCGGCCGACGGCACTTGCGGAAGATATGCGTCTCGTAAAAGCGCATCAGTATGTTGACCACGTAGGCGATGCCCGCGCCCAGCAACAGCGGCCACGCCGCCCCCAGGAGCACTCCCAGCGCCGCGGACACCGGCCCCCAGTAGTGGATGGCCAGATACACGAGGGCCACCGTGACCCCCGCGCGCAGGCAGGTCTTCCATTGCAGCACGCGCATCCCTCCCACATCGAGCGTATGCTTTATTGTACCCCATGCCGCGCCGTTCGTCAAGGCGGCGGCGCGCGGGATTTAATCTGCCGGGGATTGTAAAATTCGTTAAAATATGGTATCATAGTCACACCATGAAGAACCGGGGGTCGGATACAATGAAAGCCATCATACTCGCCGCCGGGTACGCCACGCGCATGTACCCGCTGACCAAGGACAAGCCCAAGGCGCTTCTGCCCATCGGCGGCAAGGCCATGCTGGACTACCTCATGGACGAGATCGCCACCATCCGCGAGATCGACGCCGTCTACATCGTCACCAACAGCCGCTTCGCCGGTCAGTTCTCCGCCTGGGCGGAGGAGGCCGCCGCGCGCTACCCGCGCCTCAAGCTCGACGTGCTCGACGATGGCACCGACTCCAACGAGAACCGCCTCGGCGCGGTGGGGGACATGCGCTTCGTGCTCGACCACCGCCCCGTGGACGATGATCTGCTCGTCGCCGCCTCGGACAACTTCTTCACCTTCCCGCTCAAGGACATGGTGGATGATTTCAGAGCCCACGGCCGCGATACGCTGCTCGGCCAGCACCTCGGCTGGGTGGAGGACCTAAAGCGCTTCGCCGTGGCCACGCTCGACGAAAACGCCCGCGTCACCGCGCTGGTGGAAAAGCCGCAGCAGCCGCCCACGGACATCGGCATCTTCGCCCTTTACCTCTACAAGCGCGAGACCGTGCCCCTCATCTACCAGTATCTGGACGAGGGCAACCCGCCCGACGCCCCCGGCCACTTCCCCGAATGGCTCCACAAGCGCAAGGAAGTGGGCGTATACCTCTTCGAGGGCGAGTGCGTGGACATCGGCACCCCGCAGGCGTACAAGGAGATCTGCGAGCGCTTCGCCCAAAAGTAAAACAGGGCGCGTCCTTCTCCCGAAATGGGAAGGGACGCGCCTTTTTGCGCTCAGGTTTCCCGCAGCATCTTCTTGACCGCCCTGAGAAGCGCCTCCACGTCCTCAAACGTCGTCTCATGCCCGACGCTGGCGCGCACCGCGCCGCGCTCCAGCGTGCCGAGAAAGCGGTGCGCGCCGGGGGCGCAGTGCAGCCCGCCGCGCACGGCAATGCCCTCGCGGTCCAGATAGTCCGCCGCCTCGGAGCTGGTCAGGTCTCCGGCGTTGAAGGAAATGATGCCGGCCCTCGCCGCCTCCTCCGCCGGCGCGTAGACCTCCACCCCGGCGATCTCGCGCAGGCCGTCATACAGCGCCGTGGTCACTTCGCGCTCGCGCATGAAGATCTGCGCAAGGTTTTCCCTCACATAGCGCGCCCCCGCGCCCAGCCCCGCCAGTCCGGGCAGGTTCAGCGTGCCGGATTCATAGCGCTCGGGCCGCTCCGTGGGCTGGAGCATGCTCTCGGACGAGGAGCCCGTGCCGCCCTCGCGCAGGGGCTGCAAGTCCACAGCCGGGTCAATGTACAGCCCGCCCGTGCCCTGCGGCCCGAGCAGCCCCTTGTGGCCGGGAAAGGCGTAGAGCTGGCAGCCGAGGGCGCTTATATCCACCGGCATCGACCCCAGCGCCTGCGCCCCGTCCACCAGAAACGGCACGCCCGCCTCCTTTGCCACCTGTCCGATGGCGGCCACCGGCTGGATGGCGCCGGTGACGTTGGAGGCGTGGGTCAC
>DVGE01000212.1 GCA_018712885.1 Candidatus Pullichristensenella stercoripullorum
GGGAATGTCCGCTTTTCCCGCGCAGCGTTTCCACCCGCGCGAAAGCGTGCGACATATTAATTCGATCGAAGGAGTTGTTCCCCATGAAGCGTACTTTCCAGCCCAAAACGCGCCAGAGAGCCAAGGTGCACGGTTTCCGCGCCCGCATGAAGACCAAGGCCGGCCGCCGCGTCCTCAAGGCCCGCCGTCTGCGCGGCCGCAAGGTGCTCAGCGCCTGAGCGCCGTGACCGCGCAGGAAGGGCGCGCCCCATCGCCCGGCCTGCGTTTTCCCCGCAGGTTCCGCCTGGGGCGCAGCCGCAATTACCGGTACGTCTACCGCAAGGGCAAGAGCTTTCCGTCGCGGAGCCTCGTGCTCATTTACCTGCGCGGCAAAGACCTGAAGTTTGGCTTTTCCGTCTCTTCCAAAGTCGGGAACGCCGTGACGCGCAACCGCGTGCGCCGCTGCCTGCGCGAGGACGCGCGGCTTTTGCGCCCGCGCCTGAAAAGGGGCAGGTACATCTTCGTTGCCCGCGTCGCCGCCGCGCGCGTTTCGCACGAGGCGCTCGCGCGCGAGATGTACGCTGTGCTTTTGCGCGCGCAATTGCTCAAAGAGGAAGGCGAATCATGAAAACGCTGCCGAAGCGGGCGCTTCTTTGGCTGATCCGCTTCTACCGCCGCCAGATCTCGCCGGCGACGCCGCCCTCGTGCCGCTTCATCCCCACGTGCTCCGAGTACGCGCTCGAAGCCGTGCAAAAATACGGCGCGCTCAAGGGCGGATACCTCGCCGTGCGCCGCGTCCTCAAGTGCCACCCCTTTCACAAGGGCGGCTACGATCCCGTGCCGTAAGCTGACGGCCGTTGCGTAGGGCGTTTGCCCTTGCGCGGGCGTCGCCTTTTTGCGTGCGGGCCGGGGGCGGCGTCCCCAATCCGATCGCCAGGAGGTCTTTTGCTCAAATGGGAGGCATCAACGGTTTTTTCATCTCCATCCTGCAGGGCATCCACTCGTTCGTGGGCAACTACGGCTGGTCGGTGGTGCTCTTCACGCTGCTGATCCGCTTCATCCTCTTGCCGCTGGACATCAAGCAGCGCAAGAGCATGCGCGCCATGCAGAAGATACAGCCCATGCAGATGGAGCTGCAGCGCAAGTATGGCCGCGATCAGGAAAAGTACAACAAAAAGCTCCAGGAGCTCTATCGCAAGGAAAACGTCAAGCCGCTGGCCGGCTGCTTGCCGATGCTGATCTCCTTCCCGCTTTTGATCATCATGTTCTCCGCCATGCGCAACCTCGCCAGCGAGCAGAGCGCGCGGATGCTGCTCAACCTCGTGCAGAGCATGCCCGCCCTGAGCGACGGCACCAGCGTGCAGGCGGCGCTCTCCGCCATCCAGATCGACTTGAGCGCCCTTTCCATCACCCCTGAACAGGTCGAGGCCATCCTGCAAGGGCTGACGCTCTCCGCGGATCAGGCCCAGGCCGTGCGCGATCTGGCCAGCGTGGCCCTCTCCTCGGATCAGATATCCACGCTTGCGGGCCTGCTCACCAGCGAACAGGCGGTGCTGGTCAACGAGCAGCTGGAGATGTTCCTCACCAGCATCACCCTCACGGCGCAGCAGGCGCAGACCGTCGCCTCCGGCATCGAGTTCGAAAGCTGGCTGTGGATCAAGAACGTCTTCAATCCCGATTCGTTCATGAGCAGCATCCTCCCCGCGGCCCGCGCCGTCACGGAGGACAACGCCTCCATCCTCACCAGCATGCAGCTGACCGCGCTGGGCGGCTCCGAGGTGCTCACCAACGAGAACCTGCAGGTCATCGCCAACTTCCTCAAAACGCCCGCGTATGCCAGCATCGCCCAGTCCATGGGCGCGGATGATTTCATCCGCATCCCGCTCAATCTGCTGTTCTTCCAGCCGACGCTGACGCTGCCGACGTCCTTCGACGCGCTCATGAGCAGCGCCAACGGCCTGTTCATCCTGCCGCTGTTCGCCGCGGTCAGCCAGTTCTTCATGACGAAGCTGCTCACCCCCCGGCAGAAGGGCGAGCAGGCCCTCACGCCTGAGCAGCAACAGCAGGCAAACCCCATGAACGGCGCGTTCATGAAGTGGTTCATGCCGCTTCTGTCCCTGTGGTGGTGCGCCGGCTACAACGCCGCGTTTGCCATCTACTGGTGCGCCGTCAACATCATCCAAATGGTGCAGACCTTCTTCGTGAACATGTACTTTGAGCGCAAGGATCGCAAGGCTGCTGAAGCCGCGCAGAGCGCTGAGTAAGGCGGGACGGCGTTTCTGCGCGCTTCCCCCCGTTTGAACATCGTAAGGAAGTGATCCCTTGAAAACCATCGAATCCAGCGGAAAGACCGTAAAGGACGCCATCAATCAGGGCGCCAAGGAGCTTGGCTGCGACCCGAGCGATCTTGAGATCGAAGTGTTGGAAATGGGCAGCCCCGGCCTGTTCGGCATGTTCGGCCGTCTGGCGCGGGTCAAGCTCACGCTCAAGGAAGCCGACGACGATTTCAACATCGACATGCCGGCGATGACGCTCGAACAGCCGGCGCAGAAGCAGGGCCGCCAGCACCGTCAGGAAAAGCCTAAGCCCGCGCCCGTCCCGCAGGAGACCGCGCAGGAGGAAACGGCGCAGAAGGAGCCATCCCGCCGCTCCCGCCAGCGCGCCCGCAAGGAGCGCGCGCCGGAGGAGAAGCCGGTCGAGGCCGAGATCGTCATCACCCCGCCCGAGCCGGAAGCCCCCTTTGTCGAGACCGCCTATGACCAGCTCAGCGACGACGCCAAACGCGCCATGGAGTTCCTCTCCGGCATGATCGAGCGCATGGGCGTGCAGGCGGAGCTGAAAGCCTGCGAAACGCCCGAGCAGCTGCGCGTGCAGCTCTTTGGCGAGAACATGAGCCTGCTCATCGGCCGCCGCGGCGAAACGCTCGACGCGCTGCAGTACCTCACCAGCCTCAACGTCAACCGCGGCCGCGAGGAATACCTGCGCGTGTCGCTCGATACCGAAAACTATCGCGCCAAGCGCGAGGAAGCGCTGCGCAAATTGGCCGCGCGCATGGCCAACCGCTGCCGCAAGACCGGCAAGCGCGTGGCGCTGGAGCCGATGAACCCCTACGAGCGCCGCATCCTCCACTCCGCTTTGCAGGCCGACCCCACCGTCACCACCCACTCCGAGGGCGAAGAGCCCTATCGCCGCGTCATCATCACGCTGAAGTAGCGCGGCGCAAAACCACATCCCTCCCCGCGGCATATGCTGCCAGGGAGGGATGTTTTTATGAGAAGATCCATCGCGGCGCTGCTGACGCTCGCGCTGCTCTGCGCCCCGGCGCTGGCCTTTGGCCCGGCGGGGGAGACGGTGCACGGCGTCGACGTCAGCGTCTATCAGGGAAACGTCGATTTTGCCCGCGTCGCGCAGGCGGGCGTGCGCATGGTCTATATTCGCTCCACGCTGGGCTTTTCCTACGTCGATCCCACGCACGAGCGCAACGCTGACGGCGCGAAAGCCGCGGGGCTGGAGTTTGGTTTCTACCACTTCTGCACCGCCTCCACCACCGACGAGGCCGCGCGGCAGGCACGCTTCTTTGCCCAGACCATCGCCCGCTACGACTATGACCTCAAACCGGTCATGGAGCTCTCGCCCGCGCGCAAACTCAGCCGCACGGAGACCACGGATGTGGCGCTGGCCTTTTTGCGGGAAGTCGAACGCCTCACCGGCCGCGAACCGGCCATCTACTGCTCCGCCTCCACCGCCCGCGACGATTACGACAGCCGCCTGGCCCCCTACAGCCTCTGGGTAGCGCAGTACGGCGCGCGCGAGCCGGAGGAAAACGGCACCTGGCCCACCTGGGCCGGCTGGCAGTACAGTGAGCGCGGCCGCGTGGACGGCGTGGAGGGCAACATCGACCTTGACCTCTTCACCGCCGAGATGCGCGCCCAGCCCGAGCCGACGCAGAGCGCGGGCCCCACGAGCGCGCCCACGCCCAGTCCCGCGCCGACCGCCACGCCCGCGCCGACAACGACCGGCGCGCCCACCGCCTATCCGACGCCCACCGCCGCCCCGTGCGCGGCCAACGCCTACGTGGTGCAGCCGGGCGACACGCTCACGGCCATCGCGCAGATGTTTGACACCACCGTCGCGGCGCTTGCCGAGCGCAACGGCCTTGCCGACCCCTCGGTCATCTACGTCGGTCAGATCCTCTACTACCGCTGATCCCCGCCCGCCGTCCGCAGGGCGGCGGGCCTCCTCCCTGCCGCAAGGGCGCGAACGGGCGCCCCGATCTTTTCCGGCATCGCCGCGCCCGGCCACGCGAGGAGAGGCGCTACAAGACCTTCTCGTATGCGATCTTGACGCTGTTGTCAAACCAGATCTTCCCACAGTAGGTGAAGCCATTTTTGGTCAACAGGTGTTTCATCACCTCGTTGTTTTCATCGGTGTCGATGCGAAAACTCTCCATCCGGCGGCATTTCATCAGCTCTTCGGCAAGCTGGATGGCGATCGTCGCCGCCCCCTTTCCCCTGGAACGCTTGCCCATTGCCAGGCGGTGAAGGACTCCGTAGGCGCGGGTGTCGATGAGCCAATGTCCGTCAAGACCGTCATACGCCATCTCGCCGCCAAAATCAATGCACATGTAGGCAAGGGGGCGTTCGTCGGCCATCAGAAAGTAGCCGTTCCCCTTGGCGATGTCCGCTTTGACCGTGTCTGCGTTCGGATATCCGTTTTGCCATTGATCTACGCCCATGCTTCTCAGAAATGCCTTCGCTTCATCAATGAAGGCGATGGCGACAGGCGCTTCATTCGCCGCAACGGCTTTCAGTGAATATTGTTCCCCATTACACATCACAGTTTCCCTCGCTTTCCGAAAAATGTCTCAGCCCCGTTCTCTTCTGCGCTTTGGTCATCTCAGGAGGCATAAAAACGCTGTCAGGCCCTTCGAGCGCTTCCCTTTTTCCTGAAAGTATGATATAATGCACATATCGAACAGCATGCTTCATGCAATATATAATACAATATGTTCGATATATTGTCAAGCGGGAGAGGACAAGTTTTTGGAAGAGATCAATGCGTTGTTTTCCATGAATCTGAAACGCCTGCGCGCGGCGCGGCGCATGAGTCTGGACGAGGTATCGCGGCTTTCCGGCGTGAGCAAGAGCATGCTGGGGCAGATCGAGCGCGGCGAAGTCAACCCCACGATCTCGACGGTGTGGAAGATCGCCTGCGGCCTGAACGTACCTTACAGCGAACTGCTCAGCCGCCCGCAGGTCGAGCGCGAGGCGTTGAACATCGCGGAGATGCGCCCCGTGCTGGAGGACGAAGGCCGCTATCGCAACTATCTGCTCTTCCCACAGGAGGCGGGCCGCCGCTTTGAGGTGCTTTATATCGAGATCGACGCCGGGGGAGCGCTGAAGGCGGCGGCGCACCCGCGCGGCACGCAGGAATTTATCACCGTCTTTTCCGGCGCGCTGCGCGTGCGCGTGGACGGCGCGGAACTTCTTGCGACGGAGGGCGGCGCGCTGCGCTTTGCGGCCGACCGCCCGCACCGCTATGAAAGCGTGGGCGCAGGCACGTGCCGCCTGAGCATGGTCATCCACTATCCGGCTTGAACGCGACGTAACCTGCTGAAAACAGTTGTTTGCAAAAGATTTACATTTCAAAGGCGCATCTTGACAGCCATGGACAAATATGCTATGCTTGAAGATAACCACTGGGAGGTATACGTATGCAGAAAGAACTGCTTTACGCTCCCGTATATGTCGCCCCCACGCAGGAGGAGCTGCGTTCGATGCTGGATGGCGCGTATGCGGGCTGCAAGGCCATCCGCGATTTTGCGCAGGCCAACTACAAGGTCGATGAGCGCTGGCGCTATTCCGACAAGCGCGACGCCTTCGATTGCCTGATCTACGATGGGGACAAGCGTCTGTGTTCCCTGCACCTGCGCGAAGGCCGGCTCTCTTTTCTGGTGATGTTCACCGGGAACGAGTGCGCCGTCGTCGACCAGCGCCTGGAAACGCTGCGTCCCGCCGTGCGCGCTTACTACGAGGCCGCGCACGTCGAAGACGGCGTGCGCTGGGTGCGCGTGCCGCAACATGGCAACGCCTCATTGGAGGACATCTACTCCCTCATCCGCCTCAAGGCGGAACTGACGGGAATGGAGAATATTTGAAGAGAAAA
>DVGE01000213.1 GCA_018712885.1 Candidatus Pullichristensenella stercoripullorum
CATCCCCCTTATAAATAGTATTGGAAGCGGTTTTTACGCCCGCGGGGCCGCCTGCGAGCGCAACTGCCACCAATTACTATTATAAAACAAATGCAGCAAAGTGTCATCTAAAAATTATATAAAGATTTTTATGGTCGTGGCCGCAGCGTTAATTCTTTTCGTCGGAAAAACGGCGTTCGACGAACATCGGCTCGCCCGCGCCGCCCAGCTCCCACACGCCCCCAAAGCCCTCGGCGCGCAGGCGGGCAAGCACGTCGTCAAAGGCAAAGTCCAGCAGGCGGGCGTCGTGGCAGTCCGAGCCGAGGATGACGCCGCCGCCCAGATCGCGCCAGGCGCGCAGGATGTCCCACGAGGGGTACGGCTCGTTTACGTAGCCGCGCGCCATGCCGCCGGTGTTCACTTCCAAGAGCGCGCCGCTTTCGCGCGCCATCGCCAGCGCCTCGCGCCAGGCGCGGCGCACGACGGGGCTGCCTGGGTCGTAGAGAGAGCCGTCGCCGTTGAAGTACTTGACGATGTCGAAGTGGCCGAGGATGGCGGGGCGCTCTTCGAGAGCGCGCGCGCCCAAATGCAAGAAGTAGTCCGCGGCCATGGCCTCGCCGTTCCCGCCGTAGGCTTCGTCGCGCACGGCGAAGACGCGGTCGCGGCGGGGGCGGCAGTCCACCAGCGCGCGGACATTCCCCTTGCGCACGTAGTGGCAGCTGAGCAATATATAATCGTAGCTTTTCTTTTCGGCGAGGCCGAACTCACTGTCCAGCTCCACGCCGAGATAAACGCGGACGCGGCCGGCGTATTCCTCCGCCAGCGCGCGCACGGCGCTTTGGTAGTCCGCCTCGCGCTCTTTGGGCATGCCGGTGAAGGCGTCTACCTCCTGCGCGGCGTGGTCGGAAAAGCCCAGCGAGCGAAAGCCGAGCGCCAGCGCGCGTTCGACCTGCTGCCGGGGCGTATCGCGGCCATCGGAAAAGGCGGTGTGGGTGTGGGCATTGGAACGTGCGCGCATAAAGAAGCCCTCCTTCCCCGCCAGCATAGCACAGAAATTCGTTCAAATCGTGGCACTTTTCGTTAATCTATTGACTGTTTGCCGTCCGGCGTTTTATAATAATGAATCATCAGTTATTTGGGAGGCCGGACGTATGCAATCCAGAACCGCAAGCAGCATCAAACTGGGCGTGGTGCTCATCCTGGTAGTCCTGATCGCCGTTTTCGGGCTGACGGGCAGCCTGCGGATCGGCAAATACAGGTTTTTCCCTTTTGCCGATTTTCTCGACCCGGGACTGGATCTGGGCGGCGGCGTGTCCGCGACCTACGCGGCGGCGGACGCCTCCGCGGACGGCCTTGAAGAGCAGCTTTCCCAGGCCGAGGCCGTGCTGCGCGCGCGCCTGACGGCGCTGGAACTTCCCGAAGCCAACGTGACCCGGCTGGGCGACGGCCTGCGCGTGGAAACGCCCGCCTCGGCGGACGCGGAGGGCGACCTCAGCGCCATCGGCGCCGTCGGCCGCCTCGAGTGTCAGGACAGCTCGGGCAACGTCGTGCTCGAAGGTGCGGCGATGACCTCCCCGGCGGTGTCCACCGTGTACGACGACGAGGGCAACCCCTATCCGGCGGTGGATTTCCACCCCTCGGATGAAGCGGCGCAGGCGCTTTCCGCGCTGAGTGCGAGCGAGACCCTGAACGTCTACCTCGACGGCGAGCTCATCGCCAGCGCCACCCCGGAGCAGCTTTCCAGCAACGGCGTGGGCTTCATCCCGCTGACCGGCTATGCCAGCGCCGCCGAGGGCGCGCGCGCGGCAAAGCGGATGGCGGCCATCCTCGCCTCGGGCGAGCTGCCGCTGGAACTGGAAAACACGCGCCTGGAAACGATCACCCCCCTGATGGGTGAGAACGCCGGAACGCTGGTGTCCGTCGCGGCGCTGGCGGCGCTGGCGGCCGCCATCGTCGGCCTCATCGCCCGCTACCGTCTGCCGGGCGCGGCGGCGGCGCTGGGCGTGGCCGTATGGGCGCTTTTGACCGTCGTCTTCCTCTGCGAACTCTCCTTTGCGCGCATGTCGCTCTCGGGCGTGGCGGGCGTGCTGGCGGGGCTGGGCCTGACCGCCGGCGGCTTTGCGCTGCTGCTGGAGCGCTGCGGGCGCGAATCGCGCTCCTACGCGCTTTCCACCGCCCTGCGCCGCGCCTGGCGCTCGACGCTGCCCGTGTTCGCCGACGCCGGCATCGCCCTGCTGCTGTTGGGGCTGGCCGCGTACTTCCTCGGCGCGGGCGCGGTGAAGAACTTCGCCGCCGCGCTGCTCATTTCCGTGCTCTGCGCGCTGGCGGTGCTGGTGCTCTTCTCCCGCTTCTTCCTCGGCAACGGCCTGCGTCTGGCCGGGAAAGCGTTCACCCCCAAGGCGGATCTGGCGGAGACGAAGCCGCTTGCCTCGATGCGGCTGCGGCTGATCGTGCCCGCGGCGCTGATCGCGGTGGCGCTGGTGATGCAGCTGTGCGGCGCGGGTCTGCGCGCGGGCGCGGACATCGGCAGCGGCGCGGTGCTGCGCTACGCGCTGGGCGAGGAATTTGCCCTTGAAGACGCGGCCGCCGCCGCGCGCGAGGCCGGCGTGAACGCGGAATACGTGGTCAAGGCCGAGGCCACGACGGAGGAAGCCGCCGCGGACGAAACTGCTGCGGATGAAACCGCCGCGGACGAAACCGCCGCGGACGAAACTGCTGCCGACGAAACCGCCGCGGATGAAACTGCTACGAATGAAACTGCCGCGGATGAAGCCGCTGCGGACGAAACCGCTGCGGACGAAGCCGCCGCCGACGAAGCTGCTGCGGACGATGCAGCTGCCGGCGAAGCCGCCGCGGATGAAACTGCTGTCGACGAAACCGCCGACGGCGAAACCGCCGCGGGCGGCATGACCGACGTGGAGTTCCGCGTGTCCGGCGCGGACGCGGCCTCGCTGGAGGGCGCGCAGGAGGCGCTTTTGACGGCGCTGAGCGCCCGCTATGCCGGCGCGCGCCTCGTCTTCGCGGAAGACGCCGACTCCGACAGCCTGCCGGCGGCCGGTTTCTGGGCGCTGCTGGCCGGCTGCGCGCTGGCCGCCATCTACCTCGCCATCCGCTTCGGCGTCGCCGGCGGCGTGGCGGCGCTGGCCGCCTGCCTGCTCGACGCGCTGCTGGCCGTGGCGCTTTCCGCCATCTTCGGCTGGGCGCTGCCGGTGGAGAACGGCTTCCCCGCGGCCATCGCCTTTGCCTGCGCCTGCTCGCTGCTGGCCGGCGCGCCGGTCTTGAACCGCTACCGCGAAACGCTGCGCGCTCCGGGCGGCGCGCGCCTCAGCGCCGAAAAAGCGCTCGCCGAGGACGCGCGCGCCGCGCGTGGCCGCGCGCTTTCCGTGACCGCGCCGCTGTTGCTGGCCAGCCTGTGCATGTTGGCGCTGGGGCCGGCCCTCGTGCGCGCCATGGCCCTGCCGATGCTCTCGGGCGCGCTTTCGGCGCTCGTCTCCGCCACCGGCCTGACCGGCCGCCTCTGGGCGCGCCTCTATCGCCCGGGAAAGTAAAACACGTCTGTCGGGAATTCGGGATCGAGCGCGGTTCCGAATTCCTTTTTCACCTTTTTGCGGGAAAATACCAGGGAAAACGGAGGCTGCCATGCTCGTCTATCGCAAGCGGGAAGTGGAACGAAGCTATTTCGCACGGCCGGAGGACATGCCGCGGCTTTTGCACGCGCTGCTTTTGCGGCGCGGCGTGACCTCCGCAAGCGAGGCGCGGGCGTTCCTTTCCCCCGGCGAGGAGACCCTGCGCGACCCGCTGCTGCTCTCGGACATGGGCAGGGCCGTTTCCCGCCTGCGCGCGGCGCTGGAGGCGGGCGAGCGCATCTGCGTCTACGGCGACTACGACGTGGACGGCGTGTGCGCCTCGGCCATCCTCTACCTGCACTTGAAAGCCCTGGGCGCGGACGTGCGCGCCTACCTGCCCGACCGCCACCGCGAGGGCTACGGCCTCAACGAAGCCGCCGTGCGCGCGCTGGCGGAGGATACCGGCCTGCTCGTCACCGTGGATTGCGGCGTCAACGCCGTAGAGATGGCGGCGCTGGCCAAGGAACTGGGCATGGACATCGTCATCACCGACCACCACCGCCCCGGCGCGGATCTGCCGGACTGCCCGCTGGTCGACCCGCTTTTGAACGGCTATCCCTGCCCGCATCTCTCCGGCGCGGGCGTGGCCTTCAAGCTGGTGGAGGCGCTCTCCGGGCGGGCCGCGGCCATGGAATACGTCGATCTGGCGGCGCTGTCCACCGTGGCGGACGTGGTGCCGCTGCTGGATGAGAACCGCTTCATCGTCCGCGCCGGGCTGGAGCGCATGAACGAAGCGCCGAGGCCGGGCATCAAAGCGCTCAAGCGCGTGGCCGGGCTGGAAGAAAAAACGCTCACCGCCGGGCATCTGGGCTTTCAGATCGGCCCGCGCCTCAACGCCGGCGGGCGGCTGGGCAGCGCGCGGCGGGGGCTGGAACTGCTCCTGACAAGCGACCCTTCGCGCGCCGAAACGCTGGCAAGAGAGCTGGACGCCGAGAACAGCGAGCGCCGCAAGGTGGAAATGGCCATCCTTTCCGAGGCGGAGGCGATGCTGGAGGATTTCGACTTCCCTGGCCACCGCGCCATCGTGCTGGCGCGCGAGGGCTGGAACACGGGCGTGCTGGGGCTGGCGGCGGCGCGGCTGGTGGAGGAATACCACTACCCCGTCATCCTCCTGTGCGACGAGGGCGGCGTTTTGAAGGGCTCCTGCCGCTCCATCCCCGGCGTGGACATCTTTTTGGCGCTGACGGCGGCGGGCGAGCACCTGATGAAGTTCGGCGGCCACCGGCAGGCGGCGGGGCTGACGCTTGCGCGCGAGGCGCTGGAGCCGTTCAAGGCGGCGCTGGAAGCACACTTGCGGGAAAACGTGCCGGCGGAAGCCTGGGTGCCGGCGATGGAATACGACCTGGACGTGGGGCTGGGCGATCTGGACGCCTACGCGGTGGCGGCGCTGGAACAGCTGCAGCCCACGGGCATGGGCAACCCCGCGCCGGTCTTTCGCGCCCGCGCCACGCTGGAGGACGCCCGGCGCATCGGCCGCGACGGGGCGCATCTGAGCCTCACCGCCCGCGACGGGGGCGGCAGACTGCGCGCCGTGATGTTCTCCGCCGGGGCGCGCGCGGAGGAGGCGCGCGGCGAGTTCGACCTGCTCTTTTCCCCGGGGATGAACGTGTGGCAGGGGCGCGCCAGCGTGCAGTTGACGCTCAAAGCCATGGAGCCGCTGGACGCGCGCGGGCGCGTCGAGGCCCAGCGCGGGCAAATGGGGGCGCTGCTATTTTATTTCTTAACAGAAATGCTCTATAATAGAGGGATAGACCCTCGGGAGGGGACCGTCTCCGCCGCCGACGTGCGCGCGGCGCTGGCCGCCTCGCCGCAGGGGACGCTGCTGGTGGCCGAGAGCGTTAAGCAGGCGCTGTTCCTGCTCGATCTGCTTTCGCAGGAGCCGCCGCTGCGCTTTGACTTCATTGCCGGGGCTTATCCCGCGGACGCGCGCGCCTTCAACGCCCTGTGCCTCTTGCCAGCGGGCGCGCCGGCGCGCAACTACCGCCGCGTATTCCACGCGCGCATGGTGGAAGGAGCGCCCCCGGCGGGGTGGACGGCGGCCCTGCCGGACGTGGACGGCCTGCGGCGCGTCTACCGCGCGGTGCGCGATCTGCGGCGGCATCCGCTCTACTACCAGGGCCTCGCGGCGCTGTGCCGCCTGCTGGCTCCGGATTGCGCTCTGGAGGCCGAGGGCGTGGGCGCGGCGCTGTGGGCGCTTGCCGAAATGGGCCTCATCGAGGCCGACGAGCGCGGAGCGCGCCTTCTGCCCATGGAAAAGCGCGACCCGATGGACAGCGCCGCGGTACAAATGCTGCTGCGGCTGCGCGCGGAAGGGAGGTAAGGGGCTGTGAACAACGACAAGGTCAGCAACTGTCCCTATATTTCGGTGGAAGAGCTCATCGAGAAGATCCGCCGCTACCATCCCGACGACAACATGGACCTGGTGCGCCGCGCCTACGCATTTTCCGAGCAGGCGCACCGCGAACAGCGCCGCAAAAGCGGCGACCCCTACTTCGTCCACCCCTGCGCGGTGGCTGTGATCCTCGCCGACCTGATGCTGGACGCCACCACCATCGCCGCCGGGCTTCTGCACGACTGCGTGGAGGACGTGGAGTGCGTCACCACCCAGACCATCGCCGAGATGTTCGGGCAGGACGTGGAACTGCTGGTGGACGGCGTGACCAAGCTCTCCAAGCTCAACTTCTCCTCCCGCGAGGAGCAGCAGGCCGAGAGCCTGCGCAAGATGTTCCTGGCCATGGCCAAGGACATCCGCGTGGTGCTGATCAAGCTGGCCGACCGCCTGCACAACATGCGCACGCTCAAGTATCAAAAGCCGGAGCGGCAGGTGCCCATCGCCCGCGAGACGCTGGACATCTACGCGCCGCTTGCCCACCGGCTGGGCGTGTACACCATCAAGTGGGAACTGGAGGACCTCGCCCTGCGCTACATCGACCCGGACGGCTACTACGACCTGGTGGCCAAGGTGGGCATGCGCCGCGAGGAACGGGAAAAGCTCATCGCCTCGGTGACGAGGCAATTGCAGGACAGTTTGCGCAAGACCGGCATCAAGGCCGAGATCGAGGGAAGGCCGAAGCACTTCTATTCCATTTATAAAAAGATGAAGTCGCAGAACAAGACCTTCGACCAGATCAACGATTTGATCGCCATCCGCGTGCTGGTCAACACCCAGCAGGACTG
>DVGE01000214.1 GCA_018712885.1 Candidatus Pullichristensenella stercoripullorum
TCGCCTGTACGTTCTGCGACTATCTGTTTGTACTCAAGGATGGCCGCATTGCCGCGCAGGGAACGCCCAGGGAGATCTGCACCCCGCAAATGCTGGAGGAAGTATTCCGCGTGCGCGCGGACGTACTTGCGCTGGAGGATGGCCGCCCCTACATCGTCTATCGGGGCAGCATCCGGTGAGCAGGCAGACCGCGCCGGGCAGGGCGGCGGAGGATTATCTGGAAGCGCTGCTCCTGCTGGAACAGGAACAGGGCGAGGCGCACGGCGCGCAGCTGGCCCGGCGCATGGGCATTTCCAGGGCAAGCGTAAGCATCGCCATGAAACAACTCAGACAGAACGGCTACATAACGGTCGATAAAGGCCACCGTCTCTGCCTGACGGATGCTGGTCGTGCCGTCGCTGTCCGCGTCTATGAACGCCATTGCTTTTATTAAAAAATGTCGCAGAAATCTCACAAAATGATATTTTTTGGAAGTATTTAAGCTGACAGTCAGCAAATCTCAGAAGCTTGAAAAAGCAAAAGGAACGACGCCCGCATGGACGCCGCTCCGTTGTCGTTTTTTGGATTATTGCAATGTCAGCACGAACAGGCCGCTTTCCATCAGCAGCGCTGCATAGCGCGCCGGTTTGGTGTCTGCTGCCTCGATGTACTGGACGGTGGAGACTTGTGCCTCCGGTTCGCCGTCATTGGGGACGAGCAGCAGCTGCGGCGTTTCGCCCTCGGCAAGTTCACGGATGGACTCCGCGTCAAAGATGGCCGTCAGGCTGGGGAGGACGTTGGTCACGTCCACTTCCTCGCCCTCGATCATCGCCGGGACGCGGGCGCGGTAGCTGCCGGTGAGCGTTTCCGCTGCGGCCATGGCTTCCGTTTCCGCCGGCGAAAGCTCATTTGCTTCCATCGGCGCGAGGCGCACGACGTAGCCGTCCTTGGTCATCTCGGCGATCAGCCATTCGAGCGCCGCGTCCCCAAGCGTGAAGCGAATTCCTCGATTCGTTCCTTAATGAGAAAACAGAAATCGTACGCTTTGCGCAGGTGTTTCCCTCCCGTCCCATTACAGAAGATGGGCCGCGCCGCTATATGCGCCGGGTCGTGATGGCCAAGCAAGTCAGATGTAAGAAAAATGCATCTGTAGTCATAGGAGACGGGAGGATGACTGTTGTTCTGCGCGATTTCGATCGCCTTTCGATCTCTTCTCTCACACCCCGCTTTCCCCGTAGTTCCCCAGCACGCGCGCGGAGGGGTCGTCCACGTCGCAGCCGGGCCAGTCGCGGTTGGGCATCCAGAAGCCCGCCACCATGCGGCTCTGACCGGGGTAGTAGCGCTCGAACAGCTCGCGGTAGAGCAGGCTCTCCTTCGTGAAAGGGCGGGCGTGGGCGTAGCGGGCGCATTTTTCCGCCGCTTCCGCATCCGTATAGGTCGCCTCCGCCAGCGCTTTTAAGTCGTCCACCAGCGAATGGCCCACGGCGTCTGAAAAGGCCGCCTTCTGCCGCCAGAGTATGTTCTCCGGCAAGAGACTGTCCGCCGCGAAGGCTTTGCGCAACAGGTACTTGCCCATGCCGTGGCGGTTCATCTTCAGCGCCGGGTCGATGGCCATGGCACAGCGCACGAAGGCGAGGTCGCCAAAGGGCACGCGCGCCTCCAGGGAGTTGACCGAGATGCAGCGGTCGGCGCGCAGCACGTCGTACATGTGCAGTTCGCGCACGCGCTTTTCCGCCTCATGCTGGAAAGCGGCAGCGTCGGGGGCAAAGTCCGTGTACTTATAGCCGAAGAGCTCGTCGGAAACCTCGCCGGTGAGCAGGACGCGGATGTCCGTATGCTCGTGGATGTATTTGCACACCAGGTACATGCCCATGCTGGCGCGGATGGTGGTAATATCGTAAGTGGCGAGCAGCTCAACCACCGTAGGCAGCGCCTGGAGGACGTCTTCTTTGGTAATGATCACCTCGGTATGGTCGCTGCCGATGTATTCGGCCACCTGGCGGGCGTATTTTAGGTCGATGGCGTCCACATCCATGCCCACGGCGAATGTGCGGATGGGGGTTTTCATTTCGCGCTGGGCGATGGCGCACACCAGCGAGGAGTCCAGCCCGCCGGAGAGCAAAAAGCCGATGGGCGCGTCCGCATCCAGGCGCTTTTGGACGCCTTCGATGAGCAAATCGTGCAAGCGGGCGCAGGCCGCGTCCTCGTCCACCATGGCGAACTGGTCTACATGCGCGGCGTCGGCGTAGCGGACAAATTCCCCGTCCGCCCAGTAACAGCCGGGCGGGAAGGGCAGGATGGCCTCGCACAGGCCCATCAGGTCCTTCGGCTCGCTGGCAAAGGCCATGCCGCCGCCCTCCAGCGCCCCGTAATAAAGCGGGCGGATGCCGATGGGGTCGCGGGCGGCGACGAGGCTGTTTTTCTCCGCGTCGTAAATGACCAGCGCGAACTCCGCATCCAGCGCGCGGAACATTTCCAGGCCATATTCGCGGTAGAGCGGCAGCAGGATCTCGCAGTCGGATTCGCTGACGAACGTATACTTTTCCTCGAGCCGCTCGCGCAGGGGGCGGAAGCCATACAGCTCGCCGTTGCAGACCACGTAATCGTCACCGAGGCGGAAGGGCTGCATGCCGCGCTCGTCCAACCCCATGATGGAGAGGCGTTGGAAGCCAAGATAGCCGCAGGGAAGCTCCACAAAGCGGCCCATGTCCGGCCCGCGCGAGGCGGTGCGCGCAAAGCACGCCTGCAAGATTTCCGGGCTGACCGTCTTTCCCAGTACGCCGAGAATGGAACACATAAAAAGGCACCTCCGTTTTGCGCGGCGCTTCGTCTTGAATTTCAGGACGAAGGCCGCTTCTCCGTGGTGCCACCCGATTTGCTTCTCTGCGGGCCCCAGCAGGCCCCGACGCTTGTAACGTGCCGTCTCCACGCCGCCCCTACTGGCGGCGCGCGCCGCGTTGGGTTTGGGCTTGGAAGTGTTTTTCGACCGGAGGCCCATACGGGACTTCCACCAACGCCCGCTCTCTTGCATGCAGCGCTTCCGGCCTACTCCTCTTCCGCATCGCTTTTTCTATGAAACTATGGGCGCATTGTACCACCCGGCGCCGCCCCCTGTCAAGGGGATACGCGCGCAAATAACGCAAATCTGCAAGACGCGAAAGATAAAATGCCGTTTTTCAGCAAAAATACGCAAAAACCATCAGCATAATGGAATTTTTACATTTTCAAACTTCATACACGCCTTGACAGCGGACATGGAACATGCTATGATAGCGGTGCAGAGCAAAGGCGTGATGCACAGGGCGCTTTTGCTCTTTTCATTTTTTCCGGGAGGTCTGAGCCATGAGCAAGTACAGCAAGGAAGACATCATCCGCATGGTGCGGGAGGGCGATGTGGAATTCATCCGCATGCAGTTTACCGACATCTTCGGCCAGCTGAAGAACGTGGCGATCACCGTCAGCCAGATTGAGAAGGCTGTAAACGGCCAGGTGATGATCGACGGCAGCTCCATCGAGGGCTTCACCCGCATCCAGGAGAGCGACCAGTACCTGCATCCCGACCTGGATTCTTTCACCATCCTGCCGTGGAGACCGCAGCACGGCAAGGTTGCCCGCCTCATCTGCGACGTGTACAACCCGGACGGCACGCCCTTCGTGGGCGACCCGCGCGGCGTGCTGAAGAAGGTGCTCCAGCGGGCGGCGGACATGGGCTATTCCTTCAACGTCGGCCCCGAGTGCGAGTTCTTCCTCTTCCAGACGGACGAGAAGGGCGCGCCCACCACCGAGACCGCCGACGAAGCCGGCTACTTCGATTTGGGGCCGCTCGACCACGGCGAGAGCACCCGCCGCGAGATCTGCATGACGTTGGAGCAGATGGGCTTTGAGATTGAGGCCTCCCACCATGAGGTGGCTGCCGGCCAGCACGAGATCGACTTTAAGTATGCCGACGCCCTCAGCGCCGCCGACAACATCATGACCTTTAAGCTGGCGGTGAAGACGCTGGCGCAGAAAAACGGCCTGCACGCCACCTTTATGCCCAAACCCGTGTTTGGCATCAACGGCAGCGGCATGCACACCAACATGAGCCTGTTCAAGGATGGTAAAAATATCTTCGCCGACCCCTCCGACGCGCGCGGGCTGAGCCGCGAGGCCTACGCCTTCATCGCCGGGCTGCTCAAACACGTGCGCGGCATGGCGGCGATCACCAACCCGCTGGTCAACAGCTACAAGCGGCTGGTGCCGGGCTACGAGGCCCCCTGCTATCTGGCGTGGTCGGCCAGCAACCGCTCGGCGCTCATTCGCATCCCGGCGGCGCGCGGACAGGCCACGCGCGTGGAGCTGCGCTGCCCGGACCCCACCTGCAACCCCTATCTGGCGCTGGCCGTGTGCCTGGCCGCCGGTCTGGACGGCATCGAAAGGGGCCTGACCCCGCCCGAGGAGGTCACGGACAACATCTTCGCCATGGACGATGCCGCCCGCGCCGCGCACGGCATCGAGAGCCTGCCGGGAACGCTCAAGGAGGCCATCGACGCCATGGAGGCCGACGCGCTTGTTTGCGAGACGCTGGGCAAACATGTCACCACGCAGTATGTCGAGGGCAAGAAGCGCGAGTGGGACGCCTACCGCACCCACGTCAGCGACTGGGAGCTGGGCAAGTATCTGGTCATCTATTGACGCGCCCGCGTCCGAACAGGGGAGGTGAACGGCCGTGACGAACGTCATCGTCGCTTTTGCGACGGAGGAACAGTGCGCGCGCTGCGCATCAGCGCTGGAGGCGGGCGGCATCCCTGTCTCCTTGCGCTGCACCAGCTTTGGCGGCGTCAGGCGCGCTTTTGACCTCTATGATGAGGGCGTGCTCGTCTGCGCCTGCCGTCTGCCGGACGGCACGGCGGACGATCTCGCCTGGGACCTGGGCGAGCGCGCCATCGTCGTGGCCGTGGGCAAGGCCGCGCAGCTGGAAACCTGCGGGTATCCGAAGCTCTTCCGTCTGCGCCTCCCCTGTTCCCGGGGCGAACTGGCCAGCGCCGTAAACATGCTTTTGCAGCTGCAGCGCATGCGTAAGCCTGATCGCAGCGAGGGGGAAAAGCGGGCCATCGCCGCGGCCAAGGCGCTTTTGATGGACAAATTCGCCATGACCGAGCCGGAAGCGCACCACTACCTGCAAAAGCGCGCCATGGATCAGGGGCTGAAACTTCCCGAGCTGGCCGCAAAAATACTCGCTTCAAACGCATGACAATGGAGGAAAACGCCATGACGAGCGCCTATCCGCTCTACGACCCGCAGATGGAGCACGGATCCTGCGGCGTGGGCGCGGTGATCGACCTGCGCGGTCAGGCCACGCACCGCACCGTATCCGACGCGCTGACCATCGTCGAACGGCTGGCGCACCGCGCCGGCAGCGACGCCACGGGCACCACCGGCGACGGCGTGGGCATCCTCACGCGCCTGCCGCACGTGCTCTTTGCCCGCTGGGCGGCGGAGGCGGGCGTTTTTCTCGGCGGGGAAGGCGAATACGCCGTGGGCATGTTCTTCCTGCCGGACGACGGGATCGCCGCGGACAACGCGCGCCGCATTTTCGATTCGCTGGCGGCGGCAGAGGGGCTTTGCGTGCTTTGCTGGCGCGACGTGCCCTGCCGCCCGGAACTGCTGGGCGCCGCGGCGCGGCGCGCCATGCCCCGCATCCGCCAGTGCTTCCTCGCCCGGCCCGCGGACGCCGCCCCCGGGGAAGCGTTCGACCGCCGCCTCTACATCCTCCGCCGGCAATTCGAGAAGCAGCAGACCGGCGCCTACGTCTGTTCCCTCTCCTGCCGCACCATCGTCTACAAGGGCATGATGCTGGTGACGCAGCTGCGCGCCTTTTACGACGATC
>DVGE01000215.1 GCA_018712885.1 Candidatus Pullichristensenella stercoripullorum
TCTCGGGGTTCAGGTCCTCGCGGGTGAACTGGCCGGAAACGCTGGTGCCGTGCGGCAGCGTCTCCAGCTTCTGCCCGCCGACGAGGAATTCCACTTTCTCCACGGTGGGGAACTCCGTCAACGCCTGCACGATGGCGGTGATCATGTTGCTTTCCGCCGCCGCGTCGGGCATATCCAGCGCTTCTTTACCAAGGTCGATGCGGGCCAGCCCATCGGCGATGTCCAGGTCGATGGAGATGTTCTCCGGCAGCACCGTGCGCAGCCCCAGCCGCGCCGCCTGCATGTCGTTGGCGGTGGACTTGACCATCAGCGAAAGCGTGGCCTTGGCGATGCCGTCCTCAGCGGGCACCTTGCACTGCACCGGCACCAGATAGCCGTAGTTGTCCTGATAGTAGACCACGGTATCCACCGTGCCCGCGTCGGCGCTCTGCACTTCTGCGTCCGGCTCCGCGCTCTCCACCGGAACGGCCGTCCCCTCCGGGGCGGGCGTCGCCTCCGACTGCGGCGATTCTTCCGCCGCGGGCGTTTCCGAGGGCGCCGGCGTGGGCGTCTCGGCGCTTAGCGACGTCTGGCTCGAAGGCCGCTCCCACATCGTCCACGTACAGGCCAGCGCGATGGCCGCCACCAGCAGCCCCAGCGCCAGTATGTACATCTTTCGCTCTTTTCCCGTGAATTTCATCAGGCACCCTCCTTACGCAAGTCCTTTTCGATGCATTGTATTCCCGCGCGGAAGGGGCTATTCCTCGCCATTTTATCACAAAGCCGCGTCTTGCGCAATCCCATGATTTCCGATATAATAACAGGGATCGGAGGATGTTTTTATGCCAATGGATGGATTGACGCTCTCATTCGTCGCAAGGGAGCTGCAAAAAGCGCTGGTGGGCGGGCGCGTGGACAAAATATCGCAGCCCGAACGCGACGAACTCAACATACTCGTGCGCAACCAAGGCCGCAACCAGCTGCTTTTGCTCTCGGCCAGCGCCGGCTGCGCCCGCGCCCACATCACGCGGGAAAAGAAGGTCAGCCCGCTGGAACCGCCGATGCTGTGCATGCTTTTGCGCAAGCACATTTCCGGCGGCCGCGTGCGCGACGTGCGTCAGATCAATGGCGACCGCATATTGGAGATCGAATTCGAACACCTCGACGAGCTGGGCGACAGCGCCCGCAAGATACTGATCTGCGAGTTCATGGGGCGGCACTCCAACCTCATCCTCGTGGACGGGGAAGGGCGCATCCTCGAATGTGCGCGGCGAGTGACGGAGAGCATGTCCTCCGTGCGCGAGGTGCTGCCCGGCCTGCGCTACGAGCGCCCGCCCGAGCACGGCAAGACGCCCTTCGACGCGCCTGAGGCGGACATCGTCCGCGCCCTGCAGGGGGCGAGCGGCCCCCTCCACAAGGCCATCGCCGGCGCCATCAGCGGCCTTTCCGTGCAGACGGCGCGCGAACTGGCCTTCCGCGCCGCGGGCAACGAGGACGCGCACACGCAGGAATTGGACATGTCCTCCATAGCCCCCGCCGTCGCCCGCGCCCTTTCAGAAGTGCAAAGTCAGACCGCCCCGGCGCTGCTCTTTGCCGAAAACGGCGAACCGGTGGACGTGGTGGCCTTTGCGTATTTGAGCCGCGCCGCCCTGCGCAGCGAGCGCTTCGAGACCATCTCCGAGGCCATGGACGCCTTCTACCGCGCCCGCGACCGCGCCGAGCGCATCAAGCAGAAGTCCGCGGCGCTGCACCGCGTGCTGAAAAACAACATCGAGCGCTGCGAGCGCAAGCTGGCGCTGCAAAAGGAAGCGCTGCTGGGCAGCGAGCGCATGGAGGAATACCGCGTCAAGGGCGAACTGCTCACCGCCAGCCTGCATCTGGCCCAAAAGGGCATGAAGAGCGTGACCATCCCCAACTATTACGAGGAAGGCGCGCCGGGCCTGGAAGTGCAGCTCGATGAAAAGCTCTCCCCCGGCCAGAACGCCCAGCGCTACTTCAAGCTCTACCAGAAGGCGCGCTCGGCCAAGCGCCTGGCCGCCGAGCAGGTGGAAAAGACCACGGAGGAGCTGGATTACCTCGAAGGGCAGATGCTCAACCTCTCCGCCTGCGAGGAGGAAAGCGAGCTGGCCGAGCTGCGCGAGGAGCTGGAAAAGTACGGCTACGTGCGCAAGAACCACAACCGCCGGCAGATGAAGAAGCTGGAACCCTCCAAACCGATGCGCTTTGATTCGCCCACGGGCATCCCCATCCTCGTGGGCAAGAACAACCTGCAAAACGACAAGCTCACCTCCACCGCCGAGCCCAACGAGTGGTGGCTGCACGCCAAGGACATGCCCGGCTCGCACGTCATCGTCTTGAGCGCCGACCCGGACGAGGAGACGCTGCACATGGCCGCCCGCCTCGCCGCGCGCTACTCCAAGGGCGCGAGCGCCGGCAAAGTGCCCATCGACATGACCCGCCGCCGCTATGTAAAAAAGCCCGCCGGCGCCAAGCCCGGCTTCGTCATCTACACCAACCAGAAGACCGTGCTCGCCGAGCCGTGGGAGGGGTAGCCATGGAGATACGCCGCACTGCCGAAGCCGACCTTGTCCGCGTGATGGACATCTACGCCCACGCGCGCGCGTTCATGGCCGCGCACGGCAACCCCGATCAGTGGGGGCCGACCAACTGGCCGCCCGAGGCGCTCATCCGGCAGGACATCGCGCGGGGCAGGGGCTACGTCTGCGTCCACGAAGGCCGCGTGGTCGGCGCGTTCTTTTTCGACGTGGGCAGGGACGTCGAACCCACCTACCGCCATATCGAGGACGGCGCGTGGCTGGACGACAGCGCCTACGGCGTCGTCCACCGCCTCGCATCGGATGGCTCCGTAAAGGGCGTGGGCGCGTTCTGCATCGACTGGGCTTTCCGCCAATGCGGACATCTGCGCATCGACACGCACGGGGACAACATCGTGATGCAGAACCTGCTTGCCAAGCTGGGGTTTGCGCGCCGCGGCACCATCTACGTGGAGGAGGACGAATTTCCCCGCATCGCCTACGAGAAGATATAAAAAGCGGAGAGGGCGTCGCCCTCCCCGTTTTTCTATCCTTCCCTTCGCCTTTCCAGCACGTAGGTGAGGAAGTCTATGTCCTCGGGATAGGTCATCTTCAGGTTGTTGATGAAGTCGAAGTACAAAAACCGGCTCGCCGTCAGCGGCAGGTGGTTGAGCAGACAGGTGGCGGGGAATTCCTCGCGGAAGTGGCGGTAAAACACCTCAAAACGGAAACACTCGGGCGTCTGGATGAGGTAGTAGCGGCTGCGGTCGACGTCCTGTTCGCCGTAGTGTCCGAGCGCGTCGCTCAGGCGGCGGCACTGTATGGCCGCGTCGTACTCGTCCAGCTTTTCCATCAGTGTGTCGATGAGCGCCGCCGTGGTCAACGGCCGCGCCGAGTCGATCACCGCCAGCTTTTCGCAGGCATAGCGCGCGCGGATGTATTCAAGCCCGAGATGGATGGTGCCGTTGCGCTCCGCGCCCGAGGGCGTGAGCTCGAAGTCGTAGCGTTCCCTGAGCGGCAGAAGGTATTCGTACGGCGGCGCGGCGCAGATCACGACCTTGTCCACGCTTTTCGCCTCGCAGCAGGCGCGGATGACGTATTCCACGCACATATGCCCGGCCACGGGCAGGTACTGTTTGGGCAGACCGCCGCCAAAGCGGTTGCCCACGCCGCCGCAGAGGATCAGGGCTGCGTTCATGCTTCATCCCTCCAGTAAGCGCGGAAACTGTGCGCCGTCCGCTCGCCTTCCTTGGGGACGCGCATGTACTCCCCGTACAGCTGCGTAAGGTAGGTATCGTACCCCACGGGGCAGGGGAACTTGCCCGTGACGAAGTCGAGATCCACGTAGGAAGCGAACGTCTCGGCGGGGTACATGTCCCGCCAGCGGTTCGGCCAGCCGAGGTTGCCGACGATGCGGTGCGCGCGCCCGCGCCGCGAGGCGGCGATGCGGTCCACTTTCGCCATCGCCTTTTCGTAGGTCGTGCAGGCGGCCACGGGCCTAAGCAGCAGCATCACCAAGTTGCGCAGCCTCTTTTGCAGCGAATCGCGCTCCGGGCGGATCATGCCCGCGCCCACTTTGCCCACTTGGATCCAGAACTTGACGCGCATGAGCAGCAGGCGGTTTTTCCAGCCGGCGGCGTACATGTCGTCCAGCGGGAAGATGTCCAGCGCCAGCCCTGTGCGCTGCTCCTCGCGCGTGATGTTGCGCTCATAGACGATCGTGCGCGTGTCCACGACCTTCATAGCGCCGTAGGGATAGCCCTTGTCGCCGGGGTAGAGCACGCGCAGGTCGCCGCTCACGGGCTCCTTGCGCGACAGATCGCGCAGCCGCTCGTAGTCCGCGCGCGGCATCATCAGGTCGATATCGTCGTCCCAGGGGATAAAGCCCTTGTGCCGCACCGCGCCCAGCAGCGTGCCCCCGCAGAGGCAATAGGTGAGGCTGTGACGCTTGCAGTAGGCGTCGAACTGCAAAAGCAGCTCGTATTCGCGCGCCTGGATGTCCGCGAGCGACAACTCTTTTCTCGCCTTTGTGCTCATGCGCGTCTAGTCCTCGTCCGCCTCGGCGATCTCGAGGTATTTTTCAAACACGTCGTCCAGCTCTTCGTCGTCCTCGATGGTCACGTAGGCGTCGTTGCCATCTTCGTCGGTGTCGATGCGCAAAATGACCAGCTCGTCGTCGCCGATGTCGTCGTCCGGCTCCACCGGCGCGAGGCAGACGTAAGTGTTGCCCTTGTGCTCCAGCGTCATCAGGTGCTCGAAGCTGACTTCCTTGCCGTCCTCGTCGATGAGCTCCACGACGTCGCTCTGCTCCATGTTGAATTCCTTGCCGTCGCTCATGGTATAGACCTTCTTTCTCAGAGTTTTGTTTTCTTCCTCGGGCCAGCCGCCCGCGTCGAGGAACGATTGCAGGATCAGCGTGGCGGCCAGCATGTCCACCACGTCCTTGCGCTTTTCGCGGCGCATGCGGCCCTCGATGAGCGCGCGCGTGGCCGAGCGCGTGGTCAGCCGCTCGTCCCAGAAGCGCACGTTGAGCTCGAACAGCTCGATGCGGCGGGCGAAATCGCGCACGCGCTGCGCCTGAAAGCCCTCCTCGCCGCTCAGTGTGCGCGGCAGACCCACCAGCACGCGGTCGGTCAGGTACTGCCCGCACAATTCGCGCACGCGCATGGCGTCGTTCTCCGCCCCGCGGGTGTGGATGGTCTCCACCCCCTGCGCGGTGATGGAGAGCGGGTCGGACACGGCCACGCCGATGCGCTTTTCCCCCACGTCCAGACACAGTACCCGCATGTCCTCATACCACCTTTATACATACCTGCGGGCACACGCCCGCGCAATAGCCGCACAAAACACACTTTTCCGCGTCCACCCGCGCGCGGCCGTCCACCACGCGGATGGCGTGCTGGCCGCAGCGCGTCTCGCAGCGCCCGCAGCCCTCGCACCAGTCGTGCACCATCAAATGCCGCTCGCGCGCGGCAAGGGGCTCCAGCAGGCTGAAGTCGCCCTCGAAGGCGCGCACGTTGGCGTCGATCTCGGCAAAGGACTGCATGCCCACCGCCACCGCGTCGATCCACGGCTTAGAGAGTATGTACGAAAGCGCTTCACGCGAGGAACCGATCAGGTGCCCCCCGCCCAGCGCTTTCATGGCGAAGACGCCCGCGCCCTGGCTGTGCGCGCTGGCGACGGCGCCCTCCATGTCGGCGCGCGTGCCGCCCTGGATGCCCACGCCGCCCAGGTTGATGAGCGGGTGGATGACCTGTATTTCGGGAAAGCGCCAGGCCGCCTTTACCGCCGCCACGTGGTGGGTGCTCATGCCCACCGCGCCGACGCGCCCGAGCGCCTTCTGCTCGCAGAGATAGTCCAGCGCTTCCTGATGCCCACGCAGCGTGTAGAGGGATTCCTGTTCATGCAGCATGAAAAGGTCCACATACTCGCGCCCCAGGCCTCGGAAGGCGCGCTCCAGGGCCTCGGAAGCGGTTTTCCTGTCGTAACAGTAGGCTTTGGTGCTGATGACAAGATCCGGCGCACCCACCAGGGCGCGCCGGATGTGGGGATAGGTGCCGTAGAGGTCTGCCGTGTCCAGAAAGCGGACGCCGCGCGCGTAGGCGTAGAGAAGCAGCTCCGCGCCCTGCTCGGCCGGCATGTTCAGCTGCAACGGCGACATGGTGAGCGTGCCAAAGCACAGCCTCGAGACCGTCAGGCCGGAAGCCCCCAGGCGTACCGTTTCCATGCCGCCTCAGCGCTCGTGTTCGGTGATATAGAAGCGCACGAATTCCTCGAGGATCTCGTCGCGCTCCAACCGCCGGATCAGCGAACGGGCGTTGTTGTAGCTGGTTATGTAGGTGGGATCGCCGGAGATGATGTAACCCACCATTTGCATGATCGGGTCGTGCCCCTTGGCTTTCAGCGCCTGGTAGACCACGTGGATGATCTCCGCCGCGGATTCCGGGGCATCGGAAGCGAGGCTGAAGTGCCTCGTTTCACCCATCTTGTTGTTCATAGCGCACCGCCTTTCCCCATAGGCAATTTCCTCTGCGCGGCACATGCCGCAGATGCGCCTATTATAACACAACTTTGGTTAAATATCAAATGTTTTCGTCACGCTGAACAAAAACTCTAACGCATGTTCGAAAGACCATCATCACCGGCAGCGCCAGCAGCATGCCGGGGACCCCCAGCGCGCAGCCGCCGGCGAACACGCCCACCAGCACGGCGGCGGGGCTGAGGCCGGTCAGCGCCCCCATCACCCGCGGGGAGATGAGCAGCCCGTCGAGCTGTTGCACGATGATCAGCACGATGGCGGCAAACGCCGCCGTCTGCCACCCGGAAGACAGCGCCACGAGCAGCGCCGGCACAGCGCCCAGCACCGGGCCAAAGTAGGGGATGAGGTTAAAAAGCCCCACCAGCAGCCCCAGCGCCAGCGCCGAGCGCACGCCGCAAAGCCAAAGTCCCAGCGCGCTGAGCGCCCCCACCGCCAAGGATACCGTGGCCTGTGCGCGCAGATAGAGGCGCACTTCCCGCCCCGCCGCCATCGCCATGCGCACCGCCGTGGCGCGAAAGCGAAGCGGCACACACAGTTCCAGCCGCAAAAGCAGGTTTTTGCGGTCGATGAGCAAAAAGGCGCTCAATACCGCCGCCATGGAGATCTGTGAAACGGCGTTCACCACGCCGCCGGCAAACGAGACGGTGCCTGCGGCGAAGCGCAGCGCGCCGTCGCCCAGGCCGCGCAGGTCGAGCTGCGGCAGCTGGGCGTCAAGCCCCAGTTCGCGCGCCCACGCGCCCAGCCGCTGTCCCAGGCCGCGCAGCGTATCCAGCGCCGCCGGCAGCGCGCCGGCCAGATCGCCAAGCTGCGAAAGCAGCGCCGGGGCCAGCAGCCACAACAGCGCCGCCAACGACAAAAGCGCCCCCAGCAGACAGCCCGCTGCCGCCAGCCCCGGGCGCATGTGCTTTTCCAGGCGGCGGCAGATCGGGCAGAGCAGGAAGGCCAGCGCCGCCGCGCCCGCCGTCAGCGTGAGCGTTGGGGCGAGAAAACGCCAGAAGAGCAAGGCGAGCGCCGCGCCCGTCACAAGGACGAGCACGGCCTTCCAGGTCTTCTTTTGCGTGCGCGCATACATCATTTGCCGAACATCTCGCCGGCTTTGCGCGCCATCTTGTCGCCCACGCGCTGCGCCTGCAGGCACCACTTGCGTTCAGTGCGCCAGTTCATCACGCCGAACAGCGTCGCCGCCGCGCCGCCCAACAGGGCCCCGGCGACCATGCCCTTGACCGTTCCGTTGCGCATCGTTCTCCTCCTCCCTTGTTTGCAGGTCGGCGACCACTTCTCCATCCTCCGTGGCCGCAAAATGGCGGACGTCCAGCCGGCCGTGCAGCAGGTCGTCCCAGTAGCCGGTGGAAACGGTGAGGCTCGTGACCTGAAAGGTCGCGCAGTCCACCTTCGCGCCCACCACGGCGCCCAGGCGCGCGCCGTCCGTGGTGACCACGCGGCGAAAGAGGGGCGTCTTTTTCAGCGCTTCCCGCTTTCCCGGCGCGTCCACCGTCACGGAGACGTCGCCCAGCACCTCGATCTCCTCGGCGGGCACGAAGCGCGCCCCGCCCAGCCCCGCGTCCACCCAAAGGCCGTCCATGCGCTTTAGGTCGTCAGACAGCGCCGCCTGCGCGACGCGGCCCACGCGCTTTCCGGCGCAGATGACCGGCAGGCCCTGCAGGGCCCGCAGCGTTTTTTCCATCGTCATCACGTCCCGCTGAACATCCGTCGAGCGTATTTTGCGTCCGGCGGCAAAGAATATGATGGGAAAAATTGCGCCGCCGCCGCGCGTGTGCTATAATAGAGCCGGGCGCGTATCAATACAGCGTTTTGACACAAAACCGCCAAAGATATATGCTATCATTTTTCGTGGATCATCATAAGGAGGACGCTCGAATGGAAGAATATCGGGCTGGATACAGGATACTGGTGGCGGACGACGACATCAACGTCCACCAGTCGCTCAACACCTATTTTCGCCGCGAAGGCTATCAGATGATCTCCGCCTACGACGGGCAGGAGGCCATCGACCACGTGCGCAAATCCCGGCCGGACATCGTGCTTTTGGACATCATGATGCCGAAGATGGACGGCCTCATGGTCTGCCGCGAGATCCGCAAGGAGACGAACCTGCCCATCATCATGCTCACCGCCAAGGGCGAGGAGTTTGACAAGC
>DVGE01000216.1 GCA_018712885.1 Candidatus Pullichristensenella stercoripullorum
GGCGGCGTCATCTCCCTGGTCGTCATGGCCTGCGTGGTCTTCCTGGAATCGACGGGCAACCTCTTTGTCACCATTCTGCTGGCGCTGGGCATCGGCCTGGCCTTTGGCCTGGTGCAGGGCTTCCTCGTCGCCAAACTGGAGATCCAGCCCTTCATCGTCACGCTGGCCGGCATGTTCTTCGCCCGCGGCATGACCACCATCATCAGCATCAACCCGCAGAAGGTCACCCACGAGGGCTTCCAGGCGCTGATGAACGCCCGCATCGAGTTCCCGTGGCTGGGCTATGTGGCGCGCAATGGAAACCTCATCCCCGCCCGCATGGAGCTGGGCGTGGTCGTCGCGCTGCTCATCGTCGTGCTGGTCTTCATCATGCTGCGCAAGTCCCGCCTGGGCCGCAACTTCTACGCCATCGGCGGCAACAGCCAGAGCGCGCTGATGCTGGGCATCAACGTGCAGCGCACCCGCTTCATCGCCCACCTGCTCAGCAGCTTGCTGGCGGGCATCGCCGGCTTCGTGTTCATGATGCACACCGGCGCGGGCAACGCCAGCAACGCGCAGGGCATGGAAATGGACGCCATCGCCTCGGCCATCATCGGCGGCACGCTGCTCTCCGGCGGCGTCGGCAACATCTTTGGCACGCTGTTCGGCGTGATGACGCTGGCCACCATCAAGGCCATCGTCACCGCCGCGCGCCTCAACGACCCGTGGTGGCAGAGCATCACCACCGGCGCGATGCTGTGCTTCTTCATCCTGCTGCAGAGCGTCGTGCTCTCCATGCGCGGCAAGCGCCGTCAGACCGGCGGCGTGCAGCGCTGATCTTCCTTCCCAACAAAGCAAAACCCCATCCGACAGGCTTGCCTTTCGGGTGGGGCTTTTTGCTTTGGCTTGCGTTTGGCGCTTCCTTTTCGATCCAGGCTCGCGTTGGCGACAAAGGGCGCGGCCGCGCGTCGCGCGCGGGCTCCGTCGCTTTTTGCCGTTTCGCTGGCCGGAAGGCATGGACGGTTCAGTGCGTCTGGTCTTTGAAGCAGCTGTGCTCGGTGAGCTCTGAAAGCGCCGCGATGCGTTCGTTGAGCATGGGGTGGAAACAGTTGGGCACATGCTCCTTGTGCGCCCGGTGGATCGCCACGCAGACCCGGCAATTGCCGTGGAATTTGCAGGCGTTGGTGCAGGTGCAATGATCCTTCCCCTGATATGCCTCCTCGAACTCGCGCACAAAGGCGTCCTGCAGGCGGTGGCCCTCCGCGTCGTTCCCCTGATGGAACTGGGCCATCGCCTCTTTTTCCATGGGATTTCCGTCGATCTTCATTGGTTTGCCCTCCTGGAATGGTCTCTTGCTGCATTATATACGCGATCGGCGCGCTTGTCAATGCGCCGCTTGCCTTGCCGGCCGCTTTTTGATATACTTTCGATGGGAGGGAGAACGATGAAGCGGCTCTACATGCTCTGTGGCGCGATGGGCGTCGGCAAGACGGCGACGGGGCTTGCCCTGCGCGACAGCCTGCCCAACTGCGCCTTTCTCGATGGCGACTGGTGCTGGGACATGCACCCTTTCCGCGTCACGGAGACCACCAGGCGCGTGGTGCTCGACAACATCTGCCACGCGCTGAACAATTTTCTCACCTGCGGCGCGTTTGAAAACGTGGTGTTCTGCTGGGTGATGCACCGCAGGGAGATACTGGACGGCATCCTCCGCCGCCTCGACGCGCGGGGGTGGGAAGTGTGCGCCGCGGCGCTGGTCTGTTCGCCCGCGGCACTCGCGAGCCGTCACGCCGCGGATGCGGCGGCGGGGAAGCGGGGTGCGGACAGCCTCGAACGCGCGCTTGTGTACCTGCCGCTCTACGCCGGCTTGGGCTTGCCGCGGCTCGACACTTCGCTTTGCACGCCCGCGGAAGCGGCTGCACAGCTCATCCGCATGTTCGAGGGCTGATGCGTCTGCGCAGGGACAAAGCAAAGGCTCCACGGGGCGTCGTTTTCCCGTGGAGCCTTTTTGCGCGTCGCCGCGATCATCCGCAGCGCGTGCAGTAGCCGAGCCCGGGCTCTTCCTCGCTGGTGGAAGCGCCGCGGAAGTACTGGCGCACGATGCTCATCTCGTCCGCCATGCGCAGCGGATGGCCGGCGGGGATGTAGATGACCCCGCGCACGGATGTAGAGGAACAGTTGCTCGTCGCCCGCAAGCCGCTGCGGTTGCAGATCGTCAGGGCGCGGTGCATGTTGCAGGGCGTGTCCGGCTCAGTGCCGACCAGATAGTAGTCGGTGTTGACGCCATAGCCGTTGATGTCGTGTTCGCAGGCGGAAGTCGGCATCATGCCGGATACGGCGCAGCAGCTCGCCTGCACCAGTCCGACCGCCGAAGCGGATTTTGTGAGAATAGGCCGGTTTTGCGTGCAGCCGGTCACGGAGTGGACGGATTCCATCAGCGCCGCCCACAGGGGCGCGGCGGCGCTGCCGCCGGTGGCGCTGCTCTCCAGAGCCTTATAGTTGTCCGAACCGATCCACACGGCAGCAGAGTAGTAGCCGGACATGCCCGCGAAGGTGACGCCGACGTTGTCAGAGTTGGTGCCGGTCTTGCCGGCGATCTCCATGCCGCGGAAGTTGGCCCGCGAGCCGGTGCCAACGCCGGAGGTGACGCAGCCCTTGAGCACATCCACCAGCATCCAGGCGGTGGACTCCTTGAACACCTGCCGGCTGAGCTGCACCTGCGTGACGTCAATATAGATGGAGCCGTCTGAGTTTTCAATGCGCGTAAAGGCGTAAGGCTCCAGGTATTCGCCCAGGTTGCCAATGGCGCCAAAGCCCGCCGCAAGTTCAATCACCGAGAGCGAAGAGCTGCCCAGCGCCAGGCCGGCGCCGTTGGCGTTGATATGGTCCGGGTCGACACCCAACCGCAACAGGTAGGCCACGGAATTCTCAATGCCCACATAGGTCATCAGCGCTTGTGCTGCCGCCGTGTTGTGCGAGCGGTTTATGGCGTAGCGCAGGCTCTCACTGCCGGTAAAATCGCCGCCGCCGAAGTTGTTGGGATAGCCGTTCTCGCTCTGCCAGTTGAGGATGGGGATGGGCAGGTTGAGCACCGGCGTGCCCGGCGAATTGCCCAGGTCGAACGCCGGGCCATAGACGGCCAGCGGCTTGATGGACGAGCCGATGGGCATGGGGTTCTGGTAGGCGCGGTTGAACTGCAATTTCTGCACCGGTTCCTCGCGCCCGCCGACGATGGCCACCAATTCGCCCGTGTGATAGTCCATCACCGCGGCGGCTGCCTGCGGCTGCACCACCGTCAGGTATTCGCCGCCGCCCAGGGAGGCGCGCGTGGTGCGGTCGTTGGAATAGCGCATGTCCGGGTAATCCCAGTTGGTGATGACCTCCTGCGCCGCCTGCTGCACCTCGGGGTCGAGCGAGGTATACACGCGGTAGCCGCCGGTGCGCAGCTGCCGCTGCATGGCGGCGCGGTTGGTGGAATTGTCCTCCAGATCGCCCTCCACGCGCAGCATCTTCGTCACCACGTCGTAGATGGCGTATTCGACGTAGTAGGCGTTATCGTACATCTCATTGGAGGCGGCGCTGCTCTTTTCCAGCACCGTCAGCTCCTCAGAAAGCGCCTGCTGATACTCCTGGTCGGTGATATAGCCCTGCTCGTGCATGAGCTGGAGCACATATTCAGCGCGGTCGTCGGTGACTTCCGGCGTGTTGCGCGTCCAGTAATTGCTGCGGGGGTTGTAGCGCCAGGGGTTGCGGATCATGCCCGCCAGCGTGGCGCACTCGCGCAGCGTCAGTTCGTCCAGATCCTTGCCGAAGTAGTCCAGCGCGGCGATGCACACGCCGTAGCTGGAACCGCCCAGATAGATGACGTTCAGGTATTCTTCGAGGATCTCCTCCTTGGAGATGGCGTCCTCCAGCTGCAGCGCCAGATACGCCTCCTGCACTTTGCGCTTGAAGTTTTGGTCGCTGGTGAGCAGCGTCAATTTGATGAGCTGGCAGGTGATGGTCGAGCCGCCCTGCACGTTGCCGCGGAGGAATGTGGAGATGAGGGCGCCGCCGATGCGCTTGATGTCGATGCCGTTGTGCTCCCAGAAGCGCGCGTCCTCGATAGAGACGACCGCGTCGATGAGGTCCTGCGGCACATCTTCCAGTTCCACGTAGATGCGGTTCTCCGAGCCCTTGTATTCGGTGATCAGTTCCCCGTACTTGTCGTAGATGAACGAGGTCTGCGACTGGGAGTGCAGCACGTCCAGATCGAGCATGGGGGAGGTGTCCACCCACGCCTTGCCCACGCCGACGCCCAAGCCCAGCGCCGCCACGCCGATGAGCAGCACCACGAAAAAGAGCATCTTCACCGTGGTCATGGCCACGGAGAGTATGAAATTGTTTTCCCGATCCCGGGGACGAAAGAGAGAATAATTCGCCATCATATCCTCCAGCGTATGTATGCCGCGCCGCGGCGCGGGCCGGTCAGGTCGCATATATACGCATTATAACACATAAATGCGTTTTGCGCACTGTTTTTCCGTGTCAATTTCGTGAACCGCGCGCAATGCGGGCGCGTAGTATGGCGCATGACGTCTTGCTTTATAGACGCGGGAAGGGGCCGGGTGGTTGCACATGGCGAAAAATCGCGGCAAAAAACGCCTGCTGACGGCGCTGCTGGCTTGCGCGGCGCTGGGCTTTCTGTTCGCGCGCGCTTTTGCGAACCTCAACAGCACGCTGATCTCCCTGGCCGAGGCGCGCGCCGAGCAGCGCGCGCTGCAGCAGATCAGCCTGGCGCTGGACGAGGTGATGCACAAGTCCCTCGACTACGAGGACTTCGTGGACGTCCACTACGACGCGGAGGGCGAGGCGAGCATGCTCTCGGCCAACACCATCCTCATGAACCGCATCGCCGCCGACGCCGCCACCGCCGCGCAGGAAAACATCGACACATTGGCCGAGGAAGGCATCGCCCTGCCGCTGGGTTCGGCGCTCGGTTCCGGCGTATTCTCCGGCAAGGGGCCGCGCCTGCGCTTTGAGATCCTGCCCGTGGGCACGGTAAAGACGAATTTCGTCACCGAATTTGAATCCGCCGGCATCAACCAGACGCGCCACAAGATCAGCCTCGAGGCCACGGCCTCGGTGCGCATCGTGCTGCCCTCGGGCGCGCGCACGGTGAGCGTGCAGGCGTCGGCGCTGATGGCGGAGAGCATACTCATCGGCGACGTGCCCCAGTCCTACATCCAGGTGCCCGAGGTGGAGGACGGCCTCAACTTCGTGGCCTGAGATGTTGCTTTTTTGTTGGCAATGTGTTATGATGTTTGTGGAAGAAGAAAGGCGGTCGCGATACTATGCGAGCGGAGACATTTCTGAGCATGTTCCGCGTGCTGGAAGGCATGCTGGACAAAAAGTACGCCGGCAGGGAAAACGGCTCCTCCAGCGTCGTCGTGCGCTACCTTGGCGACCCGGAATCCGAGCCCGTGCGCGCCCAGCTCGATCTCTGCCGCGAGCTTCGCAACCTGCTCACCCACAACGCCGACGATGAGGGCAACCCCGTCTGCGAGCCCTCCAAGGCGATGCTGGACACCCTCTACAAGATCATCGAATACGTGGAGAGCCCCAAGCCGGCGCTTATCTACGCCACGCCGGGCGAGCGCGTGCTGCGCGCCCATCCGGGCGACCCGGCGCTGGAGGTCATGCGGCGCATGGAAAAGCACGGTTTTTCCCACGTGCCGGTGCTGGAAAAGGGCGGCATCAGCGGCATCTTCAGCATGCGCGGCGTGTTTTCCTATGTGCTGAAGCATGGCGGCGTGGGGGAGGACACGCGCGTGCGCGATTTTGGCGAGCTTTTGGAGATGAACCGTCCCGGCGGCGAGCGCTTTTTGCTCCTGCCCGCCAGCGCCACTTACCACGACGTGCGCGACGCCTTTGAACGCGCCAGCGAGCGCGACAGCCGCCTCGCGGCGGTGTTCATCACCGAAAATGGCAAGCTCGACGAGCCGCTCATGGGCATGCTCACGCCCTGGGACGTGCTCGGCGAAAAAGGATCACCGGAGGAACGCGATTAAAATGGACGACAACCTGATGCTCATCAAGCAATTCCAGATGCAGGGCGGCTCAAAGGGCGCGGACGCGGCCTTTGCCGAAGAATACCGCAACTATCAGCGCATCCAGAACGTCTACATGGGCGCTATCCGCGAGATACGCGCCCGCCTGGAAACGCTGGATACCGAGTTCCAGTACCGCCACAAGCACAATCCCATCCACCACATCCAGAGCCGGGTCAAAACGCTGCCCAGCATCATGAAAAAGCTCAGCGACATGGGCCAGCCCATGACCATCACCAGCGCCAAGAAGCATTTGCACGACATCGCCGGCGTGCGCGTGGTCTGCTGCTATGTGGACGACATCTACCGCATCGCCGAACTGCTGCTCTCGCAGGACGACATCTCCCTCATCTTTGAGAAGGACTACATAAAGCAGCCCAAGCCCAACGGCTACCGCAGCCTGCATATCGTCGTGGACGTGCCGGTCTATCTTTCGCAGGGCAAGCTCTTCATCCCCGTGGAGATACAGATCCGCACCGTGGCCATGGACTTCTGGGCCACGCTCGAACACGGCATCCGCTACAAATCTTCGGACGAGGTGCCCGCCTTCATCGTCGATGAACTGCGCAACTGCGCGGACGTCATCACCCGCACCGACGCCAAGATGCAGGAGATCTTCAAGGCGCTGCAGCTTTTGAACGACAAGGAAGACGACTTCCACTGGCGTAGCAGCGAAGATTGAACCGCAAACAAAAGCGCGCCGCTCCCGGGCGTGAAAAGATCCCCCTTCGTCAGGCGACGGAGGGGGACTGTTTTGCCGTTTCCGCGGCCTCGCGCGGCCCGGCGGCTTCGCGCTCGTTCATGCGGGCGTTGGCCAGCATCAACTTCAGACGGTTGACCTGGTTGACGCGCGTGGCGCCGGCGTCGTAGTCGATGGCGACGATGTTGATGTCCGGGTGCCTGTCCTTGATGGGCTTCATCATGCCCTTGCCGCAGATGTGGTTGGGCAAACAGCCAAACGGCTGCGTGCAGACGATGTTGTGTACGCCCTTTTCGTACAATTCCAGCATCTCCGCGGTCAAAAGCCAGCCTTCGCCCATCTTTACCCCCAGCCCGATGACGCCCCGCGTCAGCGACACGGTGTGGTCAAAAGGCGTGGGCGGATCGAACGTTCCCTCCTCGCGCATCAAATCGATGAGCATCTTCTGCTTGCCGCGCAGATAGCGGTAGGCGAGGCCGTTGAAGTGCGAGAGCAGCCAGCGAACGCCCAACCTGCCCGGCCGGGAGACGGAATAGACCGAGTACATGCAGAAATCCAAAAGCCCCGGCACCACCACTTCCGCGCCCTCGCCGAGCAAAAACGCCTCGAGATCGTTGTTGCCCAGCGGCGAGTACTTCACATAAATTTCCCCGACCACGCCCACCTTGAGGCGCGTTTCCTGCCGGCGGGGGATGCGGGCAAAGTCCATGAGGATGGCGGCGATGTTCTGCCGGGCGCGCCGTCCCTGCAAGCCTTTGGCCACCGCCAGCTCGTCGGCGAGGCGGTTCGTCCACGCCTCGGCCAATTCTTCGCTCTCGCCCGCGCGCACTTCATAGGGCCGCACCTGGTTGACCAGGGACATGAGCAGGTCGGCGTAGAGCACGGCGTAGAGCATGTGGTAGATCATCGGCAGCGTCAGGCGGAAGCCGGGGTGCTTCTCGATGCCCGCGAAGCTGAAGGAGATCACCGGCACATAGCCGTAGCCCGCCTTTTTAAGCGCCTTGCGCAAAAGGGAGATATAGTTCGAAGCGCGGCAGCCGCCGCCGGTCTGGAACAGCATCAGCGCCACCTTGTGCGGGTCGTATTTGCCGCTTTGCAGGGCGTCGATGAACTGGCCGATGACGAGTATGGCCGGATAGCAGGTGTCGTTGTGCACATATTTCAGGCCCGTGTCGCTGATGTGCCGCCCCGTGGTGGTCAAAAGCTCCATGTTGTACCCGTAGTGGCCGAAAATGCGCAACAGCAGGCGAAAGTGCATCGGCAGCATGTTGGGCACGAGGATGGTGTATCCCGCGGCCTTCATCTCCGCGGTAAAGGGCTGATAGGTCTTCTGCATAGTCCTCACTTCATCTCCAGAGCGCCAAGCAGACTGCGCAGGCGAATTTTCACCGCGCCGAGGTTGGCGATCTCGTCGATCTTGATCTGCGTGTAATATTTGCCCGCCCGCTCGAGGATGGCGCGCGCCTCGTCGGTGGTGATGGCGTCCACGCCGCAGCCGAAGGAGACGAGCTGGACAAACTCCATGTCCGGCTGCGTGGCCACGAAAGCGGCGGCGCGGTAGAGGCGCGCATGGTACGTCCACTGGTTGAGCACGTGCACCTCGGGCGTCCCGGCAAGGTGATAGACGCTGTCCTCGCTGACCACCGCGAAGCCCAGCGAGGTGGCCAGCTGGTCGATGCCGTGGCCGATCTCCGCGTCGATGTGATAGGGCCGCCCGGCCAGCACCATCACGCGCTTTTTGTGCGCGCGCGCCCAGATGAGCGCTTCCTCGCCCTTCTGCCGCACGCCGGCCATGTACGCCTGATAGTCCGCCATGCCCTTTTTCACCGCCGCGCGCATCTCGCGGGCGCTGATGCGGCCAAAGCGCTTTGAGAGCGCCTTGCCAAGGTTTGCGGCCAATCCCTTCTCGTCGCAGATGTCCAGATGCGGGTAGAGGAAGTTCTCGTCCGTCAATTCCGGCATATTGCCGCGCAGCAGCTCGGAGTAGTAGGCGACCACCGGGCAGTTGAAATGGTTGTCCGTGCCGCCCTCGTCGAAGTTCTGCGTCAGGCAGGGGTAGAACACCGCGTCCACGCCCTTTTCCAGCAGCCGCGCCACATGCCCGTGCATGATCTTCGCCGGGTAACAGGCCGTGTCCGAGGGGATGGTGAATTGTCCCGCCTCATACGTGGCGCGGTCGGACATGCCCGAGAGCACCACCTCGAACCCCAGCGCGCGGAAGATGCCCGCCCACAGCGGCAAAAGCTCGTACATCCCCAGCGCCAGCGGCAGGCCGATGCGCCCGCGCCTTGCCTCGCCGCCGCCCATTTGCAGGAGCGTTTCGCGCTTGTATTTGTAAAGGTTGGGTAGCTCTTCCGCATCCTTTTTGCCGCCCGCGCCGCGCTCGCAGCGGTTGCCGGAGATGAAGCGGCCGCCGTCGGCAAAGGTGTTGATCGTCAGTTTGCAGCGGTTCTCGCAGCCCTTGCACACCGCCGGACGCGAGGTGTGGGAAAACTTCGCCAATTCCTCCGGGGAGAGTATGCCGGACTTTTTCAGCCGCATGGCGCACAGGGCCGCCCCGTAAGCGCCCATCAGCCCGGCGATCTGCGGGCGGATGACGTCGCGCCCCAGCTCGCGCTCGAAGGCGCGCAAAATGGCGTCGTTGTGGAACGTGCCGCCCTGCACCACCACATTGCGCCCCAGTTCGTCGGCGGAGCCGGCGCGGATGACCTTGTAGACGGCGTTTTTGACCACGCTGACGGAAAGCCCGGCGGAGATGTCCTCCACCGTGGCGCCGTCGCGCTGCGCCTGCTTGACCGAGGAGTTCATGAACACCGTGCAGCGGCTGCCGAGGTCCACGGGCGCGCGGGCGAATAGCCCCTTGGCGGCGAATTCCTGGACGCCCATGTTCATGGACTTGGCAAACGTCTCGATAAACGAGCCGCAGCCCGAGGAACAGGCCTCGTTGAGCATGATGCCGTCGATGGCGCCGCCCCGGATGCGGAAGCACTTGATGTCCTGCCCGCCGATGTCGAGAATGAAGTCCACGTCCGGGCAAAAGTGGCGCGCAGCCATGAAGTGGGCGATGGTCTCCACCACGCCGATGTCCACATGGAAGGCGTGGCGGATGAGGTCTTCGCCGTAGCCGGTCACGGCGCTGCCGAGGATGGGCACGCGCCCCTGCGTGCGCGCATAGATCTCGCCAAGCTCCTGGCGCACGATCTCCACGGGATCGCCGTTGTTGGAGGCGTAGTAGGTATACAAAAGCTCTTTGTTTTCGGAAACGAGCGCCAGCTTCGTGGTGGTGCTGCCGCAGTCGATGCCCAGATAGGCCCCGCCGCGATAGGTGGAAAGCTCCGCGCGCGGCACGGAGGCGCGGGCGTGGCGGGCGGCAAACGCGGCGTACTCGGCATTATCAGCAAACAGCGGCGGCAGCGTCTGCGCCCCGGAGACGACTTTGGCCGTAGCCAGTTTTTCGCGCAGCGCGGCAAGCGTGAAGGCCTCCGGCGCGCGCGTGGCGAACATGGCCGCGCCCCGCGCCACGGCAAAGCGCCCCCATTCGGGGAACATGGCGTCCTCGTCCGAGAGCTTCAGCGTCTCGCGGAAGCGCTGCCGCAGGCCCTGACAGTAATAGAGCGGCCCGCCGAGGAACAGCACTTTGCCCTCAATCCTGCGCCCCTGCGCAAGTCCGGCGACGGTCTGGTTGACGATGGCCTGGAAGATGCTCATGGCCACGTCCTCTTTGCGCGCGCCCTGATTGAGCAGGGGCTGTATGTCCGTCTTGGCGAACACGCCGCAGCGGGAGGCGATGGGGTAGATGCGCGTGGACTGCTGGCTGAGGCGGTCGAGCTCGGCGACGTCCACGTCCAGCAGCGTGGCCATCTGGTCGATGAACGCGCCCGTGCCGCCGGCGCAGCTGCCGTTCATGCGCTCGTCCATGCCGCCGGTCGCGCGGTCGAAGAAGATGATCTTGGCGTCCTCGCCGCCCAGTTCGACCACCACGTTGGTGTCCGGCGCCAGCGCGCGCACCAGCTCGCCGACCACGAATACCTCCTGCTGGAAGGGCAGGCCCGCGGCTTCGGCAAGGCCGATGCCCGCCGAGCCGGAGATGGCCGCGCGCAAAAGACCGTCCTGCGTGAGCGGAGCAAGGTCGGAAAGCATTTCCAGTATCTTCTGTCTCGCCTGCGAATAGTGGCGCTCATAGCGCTCGTAGAGGACGTCCCCGCCTTCCATCAGCGCCAGTTTGACCGTCGTGGAACCGATATCGATCCCCAACGAGCGAATGGGCTGTTCTTGCATCTGTTTCATTCCGATCTCGCCTTCGCGCCGGCAGTGCCGGCAAAAATGAATACTTATATTTATAGCACTGTATACTATACCACAGAAATGTTGTCCGTCCGTTAATGGCAACGCGCGAAGTACAATCTTAATGATGTGGGCAATGCCGTTAAATTATTGCGCAAAAATACCCTCCCGCCCGTATGGAGCCGCGTTTTGCGGCGATACTGGGAGCAGGGAGGGATACCGTATGAAAGATATGCGCAAAAAACTGCATGCGCTCGCGGGCGATATTCGCGCCGCGGCGCGCGGCCTGCGGCCGAAACTGAGCGCTTTTTGGAACCGCTTTGGCTATGTGACGTCCATGGCGGCGCTCCTTCTGCTGGTGGGCGCGGCGGCGACCATCTATCGCAGCCGCGCCGCGCAAAACAGCGCGCCCGCGCCAACGCCCACCCCGCAGCCGGCGCTGGCTTCGAGCCTCAATGTCGGCGCAGAAGCCGAAGCGGAAGAACCTTCGTTCCTGCCGCCGCTCGATGGCGAGGTGGTGGGGGAATACCGCCCGGACGCGCTGGTGTGGTCGGACACGCTGGGGCTGTGGCAGACGCACGCCGCCCGCGACATCGCCGCACCGCTGGGCACGGCGGTGAGCGCCTGCGCGGACGGCACAGTGACCGAGGCATACCGCGACCCGCTGCTGGGCTACACCGTGCGCGTCGAACACGCGGACGGCTATGAGAGCCTGTACGCCTGCCTGCAGAGCGCGGAGATGGTCGAAGTGGGGCGGACCGTGCAAATGGGCGACGTCATCGGCGCGGTGGGGGAGAGCGCCGACGCCGAGGCGGATCTCGGCGCGCACCTGCACTTTGCCTTTTTCCTCGACGGCGAGGCCATGCAGCCGCCGCTGGAGGGGGCGTAAGTCAGCCGTCCCTGCGCAGGTAGTCCGCGCGCAGCGCCGCGTAAAGGTCTACATCGACGAATTTTCCCTTGTTGCACAGCCGCTGGCGCAGCGTGCCCTCGCGCGCCATGCCCGCCTTGCGCATCACCGCGCCCGAGGCGGGGTTGTCCACCTCGTGCTGCGCCTCGATGCGGTTGAGCTGGAGGCGGCGGAAGCCAAAATCCAGCACCAATCCCAGCGCCTCGGTCATGATGCCCTGGTTCCAGTAGGCGCGGCCGAGGGAATAGCCCACCTCGGCGGAGGCGTTTTCTTCCTGGATCCACATAAAGCCAATGGTGCCGATCACGCGCCCTTCGCGCTTTAGGACGATGCCCCAGCTCGACGGCTCGCCCAGCCGGTAGCGCCGGAGCATGTAGCGGATGTAGGAGCGGCTCTCCGAGGGCGAAGTGTGCGCCGTCCATAACACGTGGCGGGCGACCTCGGCGTCGCGGCTGTAATCGTAGATGTCCGGCGCGTCGCGCATGCACAGCCGGCGCAGCAGCAGCCGTTCGCTCTCCAGCGGCGGCAGGTTGGAAAGCGGGGCCAGCGCGATCACGCTTCTTTGCCCATGCGCGCGTGGGCGAGCAGCAGGGCGCAGACGGTCTTGCTGTCGGCGATCTCGCCGCGCGCGGCCGCGTCCACCGCTTCGGAAAGCGGCATGCGCACGACGTTCAAAAACTCGCCCTCGTCGGGCGCGGCCTCGCCCCGTTTGAGCTCCCGGGCGAGGTAGAGGGAGATCTTCTCGTTGGAAAAGCCCGGCGTGGTGACGATGTCGGCCAGGTGTTCCCATTTCTCCGCCATCAGGCCCGTCTCCTCGTGCAATTCGCGCTTGGCGGCCAGCAGCCGATCCTCGTCCACGCTGTCGAGCTTCCCGGCGGGGATCTCCAGCAGCACGCGCTCGATGGGCGCGCGGTACTGGCGCACCAGGTAGGTATAGCCATCCTCGTCCACGGGCAGCACGGCGCTGGCGCCCACGTGCAGGGCCACCTCGCGCTTGGCGAGCTTGCCGTTGGGCAATTTGGCGGTCAGGTGGTCGATGTGCAATATGATGCCGTCGAACACGCGCTCGCGATCGACGATGGTCTCAAGGATCCCTTTGTCTCTGCGATCGTCCATGACACTCATCTCCGAAACATGGATTTACCATGAAATATTCGCGCTTTCGTTGCCAATTCCTGCCCAAACCCCCTAGCCAGAGCCGGGAAAATGTTGTATAATGGAATAAAGCTCCCGGGCAACGCCCGTCAAAAATGAAAGGAGTGGTTCCCATGATACAGATCATCTCCGGCGTCAAGGGCAGCGGCAAGACCAAGCGCCTTCTCGACCAGACCAACGACGCGCTCAAGGTGGA
>DVGE01000217.1 GCA_018712885.1 Candidatus Pullichristensenella stercoripullorum
GAAAAGCGTGCGCAGCCTCGGCGTATGCGTGAGCGCTCTCTGTCCGCAGAGCGCTCCTGAGCAGACGAGCGTCTTTGGCGACGGTGGCCGCGGCCGCGCGCTGGCCCTTGAGCGCGCACTGCTCGATTTGCGCCGCCGCTACGGCCGCGACTGCGTGCGCCGCGCCATGCTGCTGGAGAGCGACTTCGGCCATCTGCGCCCCAACGAAGACCTTCCGGTCGGCGCTGGCTTCCAGCGCCGTTGGCGCGAGGTAGACGGCGTTGGGGGGACGGCCCCTGTTCCCTTCTAGCCCCCGTCCCCCAACGCCGCAGGCGGCAGGCTCCTGCTTTTGAGCCTGCCGCCGTCTACTCCCGCTGCCGCCCCAACCGAACCAAAACGCAGCAACCCCGCCCCATTCGTGACGGGGCGGGGTTGCGTCGCCTTCGGGCCAACGGCACTGGCCGTCGACACCGTCGACTAGAACTTGAGGGCGTTGAGCTTGATGCCGGGGCCCATGGTGGTGGACAGCACGGCGGAGCGGATGTAGGTGCCCTTCGCCGCTGCCGGCTTGGCCTTGATGATGGCCTCCATCAGCGTGCGCAGGTTCTCCTGCAGCTTCACTTCGTCAAAGGAAGCCTTGCCCACGGGGCAGTGGATGATGGCGGTCTTGTCCACGCGGTACTCGACTTTACCGGCCTTGATGTCGTTGATGGCGCGGGTCACGTCCATGGAGACGGTGCCGCTCTTCGGGTTCGGCATCAGACCCTTGGGGCCGAGCACGCGGCCCAGACGGCCGACCATGCCCATCATGTCCGGGGTGGCCACGCAGACGTCGAAATCGAACCAGCCGCCCTGGATCTTGGCGACCATGTCCTCAGCGCCGACGAAATCCGCGCCGGCGGCGAGGGCTTCATTGGCCTTGTCGCCCTTGGCGAACACGAGCACGCGCACGGTCTTGCCGGTGCCGTTGGGCAGCACCACCGCGCCGCGGACCTGCTGGTCGGCATGGCGGGGATCGACGCCCAGGCGCACGGAGATCTCCACGGTCTCGTCAAACTTGGCCTTGGCGGTCTGCTTGACCAGCGCCACGGCCTCTTCAGGATCATACAGCTTCGCGCGATCGATCAGCTTGAGGCTGTCGGAATACTTCTTGCCCTTTTTCATAGATCTATATCCTCCTTGTGGTCAAACGGGCCGATAGCCCTCCCACGTTCGTGTCGCCCTCGGGCGCTTAGTCGACCACCACGACGCCCATGGAACGGGCGGTGCCGGCGACCATGCTCATCGCGGCCTCGACAGAGGCGGCGTTGAGGTCGGGCATCTTCAGTTCCGCGATCTCGCGGACCTGCGCCTTGGTGATATTGGCGACCTTGTCGCGGTTCGGGCGGCCGGAGGCGTGCTCCAGACCGCAGGCCTTCTTGATGAGCACCGCAGCCGGCGGCGTCTTGGTGATGAAGGTGAACGAGCGATCCTGATACACGGTGATGACCACCGGGATGATCAGGCCGACCTGCTTGGCGGTACGGTCGTTGAAATCCTTGCAGAAGCCGGGGATGTTCACGCCGTGCTGACCCAGCGCCGGGCCGATCGGCGGCGCGGGCGTGGCCTTGCCGGCAGGTACCTGCAGCTTGATCAGCGCGGTAACTTTCTTTGCCATTGGGGAATCCTCCTTATTTGTATGTGGTGAAGCGGAGCGCGTTGAAGCGCACCTCCCACTCCCTGAAAACCCGGCCGCAGCCGGGGGATCAGCTTCGCGCGCCGCGGGCGCGGGCCCGGGCAAAGCGCCTTATTCTTCGCGCACGACCTCGTCGAACTTGAGCTCGACGGGCGTCTCCTGCTTGAACATCTGCACCACCACGTTGATGGTCTGCGTCTGTTCGTTGATCGAGACCACGCGGCCGGAAAAGTTCTCGAACAGGCCGCTCAAGATGCGCACCGTGTCGCCGGGCTGTATGTCCACGCGCGTTTCCGTGCGCGGCTCGAACAGCGAGGCAAAGTCCGTTTCCGAAAGGGGCGTGGGCTTGTTGCCCGCGCCGACAAAACCGGTCACGCCGCGCGTGTTGCGCACGATGTACCAAGTCTCGTTGGTCATGAGCATCTTCACCAGCACATAGCCGGGCAGCAATTTGCGCTGCACCACCTTGCGCTTGTTGTTCTTGATCTCCACGACCTCTTCGGTGGGGATGGTCACTTCGGTGATGACATCCTGCATGCCGTTGTTTTCCACGGCCTTTTCCAGGTTGACCTTGACCTTGTTCTCATAGCCGGAATAGGTATGTACCACATACCACTTGATCTCCGAATTCTCAGCCATGACTGGCCCCCTTAGCTCACCAGCAGCTCGACGAGCTTGCCGGCGCCCAGGTCGATCACGCCGATGATGACGCCCATGATGACGATGAACACCAGCACCACGACGGAATAATTGATCATATCCTTCTTCGTGGGCCAGGTCACCTTCTTCAGCTCATAGAACATCTCGCGGAACTTGCGGCCGATGCCCTTGACCAGCCGCACGAAGAAGCCGCCGATGCGCTTGAAGATATTCTTCTTTTCAGCGGTGTTAGCCATGTTGGACAACTCCTTCTGACCCTTAGCGGGTCTCCTTGTGGCTGGTGTGCTTCTTGCAGAAGCGGCAGTACTTGTTCATCTCGAGGCGGTCGGGGTCGTTCTTCTTGTTCTTCATGGTATTGTAATTGCGCTGCTTGCACTCCGAGCAGGCCAGCGTAACCTTGACTCGCTTATCAGATGCCATCCTTGGACACCTCCCGTTTTAAGATTCGCGCCCTCGCGCCGCCTTTCAAAGGCTGCACGACAATAAAGCCCCATCCGGGACAGACCAGTACATTATAAACCAATTTTGCCCCGATTGCAAGGGAAAAGCGCCCCTTACAGCCAAATTTTACACACTTACCGCCTTTTTTTCGCACCCCACGCCAGCACCGCGTCGCCGCGCACGAAAAACGCGCGCTTTGCCAGGCTCGCCAGCGGCTGGTCGGAATACGAATCGGAGTAAAACTCCTCGATCTTTCCCCCGGGAAAGGCGGCGCGGAACCTTCTCACCTTCTCCTCCCCGTGGCAGTTGGGCCCGGAAAAGCGCCCGGTGTATTTGTCCACGGGCGAGCCGAGCACACGATCTATCCCCAGCGCCGCGCACGCCGGGCGGATGAGAAATTCCGGCGAGGCGGAGATGACCACGTCGTCCTCCCGGTGCTTTTCCCGGTAAAACGGCTTGACGCGGGAGAGGTTCTTTTCCCAGAAGCGTGCGAGCTCCCTGTCCACGTCCACGCGGGAAAGGAAGGAAAGCATGCGCTCCTTGAACGCCTGCTTCTCCCGCTTTTTCAAAAGGAAGAGGACGGCGTTTAAGATCTGCCCCGGCGCGTCCAGCCACATGCGCGGCGCGCGCACAAGGCACCAGGCGAAGAAGCGGGCCGTGGAATCCCCCCGCAAAATGGTGTTGTCAAAATCGTATACGTTCATACAAGGAAAGTTCGACGCCGGGGCGCAATATCCCTGCCCTTGATAAAATGTTCCGCGTCATGTATAATAAAGGCGAATCTTTGCAGGGGGAAAACAAGAGTGGGCTATTATATTCGCGCATTTCTCAGCGACCCGCGCGCCACGCTGATGGTCATCCTTCTGGCGTTGCCGGGGCGCATGCTGGCCATGTCCATGCACGAGGCGGCGCACGCCTACGTGGCCGACCGCTGTGGCGACCCCACGGCGCGCAACCTGGGGCGGTTGACGCTCAACCCCTTCAAGCACATCGACATACTCGGCTTTCTCATGCTTTATCTGGTGGGTTTTGGCTGGGCCAAGCCCGTGCCGGTCAACCCGCGAAACTTCAAGGGCGACTATCGCAAGTGCGACCTCAAGGTCTCGCTGGCGGGCATCACCATGAACCTCATCCTCTTCCTCGCCGGCGCCATCGTGCTCTACGGCGTGATGGGCTTTGCCCTCGCCAGTCTGCCGCAGGTGAGCGAGGCGGCGATGGACCTCTTCGGCACGGACGAGCGCGCCTTCCTCACCATGGCCGACGGCTTCAAAAGCGCGTTCATCGACCGCGGCGACGGCTACTACTCCTATTGGTACGTTCACGAATTGCTCACCTACGCGCCCTACGCCGGCGAGTTCATCCAGATGCTGTGGGGCGACGTGCCCTACTACCTGTTTGAGATGCTCTCCTACTTCGTGCAGATCAACATCGTGCTGGCCATCTTCAACCTCATCCCCATCCCGCCGCTGGACGGCTACCATGTGCTCAACGACCTGGTGTTGCGCCGCAGCCTCTACGCCTCCTCGCGCGCGGGGCAGATCGGCTATGTGGTGATGCTGGTGCTGCTGTTCTCCGGCGTGCTCAGCGAGGCGCTGAGCTTCGTCACCGACGGCGCGTTCTCCATCCTCGGCTCGGGCGCGGGGGCGATCCTCGGCGCGCTGGGCGTCCTTTAGGGGGAAAAGCCATGTACATCGTCTCCCTCAAGCAGTTCGACGGGCCGCTGGACCTGCTTTTGACGCTCATCACCCACGCCAAGGTGGACATCCACGACATCTTCGTCTCCGAGATCACCGAGCAGTATCTGGAGTCGATGAAGCTGGTGGACGAGCTGGACATGGATTCGGCCAGCGAGTTTTTGCAGATGGCGGCCACGCTTCTGGAGATCAAGTCCCGCGCCATGCTGCCCAAGCCGCCCAAGCCGGAGGACGAAAACGAGCTCTCGCCCGAGGAAGCCCTCATCCGCCAGCTGGAGGAATACCGC
>DVGE01000016.1 GCA_018712885.1 Candidatus Pullichristensenella stercoripullorum
AAGTAGGGGATCGGGCTCATGGTGACGGCGTGGGTCACGGAGGCGGTCATCGCCAGCACCATGCCGAAGCAGTGGAACATCGGCACCTGGATCATCATGTGGTCGTGGCTGGAAAGGTCCATGCAGTCGCCGATGGCCTTGCCGTTGTTGACCACGTTGTAGTGCGTGAGCATGACGCCCTTGGGGAAGCCCGTGGTGCCGGAAGTGTACTGCATGTTGCAGACGTCGTTTTTGTCGATCTGGCGCGAGCGCTGGTAGACCTCGCTCATGGGCACGTCCTTGGCCAGCGCCAGCGCGCCCTCCCAGGTAAAGCAGCCCGGCTGTTCGGACTCACAGGTGATGATATTGCGCAAATGCGGCAGGCGTTTGCTGAACAGCTCGCCAGGGGCGGTGGTTTTGAGCTCGGGGCAGATCTCGTTGATGATCTGCACATAGTTGGAGTCCTTGTAGCCGTCGATCATCACCAGCGTATGGGTGTCGGACTGGCGCAGCAGGTACTCGGCCTCGTGCACTTTATAAGCGGTGTTGACCGTCACCAGCACGGCGCCGATGCGGGCGCTGGCCCAGAAGGTGATGAACCACTGGGGGATGTTCGTGGCCCAGATGGCCACGTGGTCGCCCTTCTTCACGCCCATGGCGATGAGGGCGCGGGCGAACTGGTCCACGTCGTCGCGGAACTGGGCGTAGGTGCGCGTGTAGTCGCAGGTGGTGTAGCGGAAGGCGTACTGGTCGGGGAATTCCTTCACCACGCGGTCGAGTACCTCGGGGAAGGTGAGGTCGATCAGGTGCTCCTTGGGCCAGAGGTATTTGCCTGTGCCGCGGTTGTCCGTCTGCAGGCACTGGGCGGAATAGGTCTGCATGAAGTGGGCGAAGTGCGGGAAGACGATGCCGGCATCGGTAAGGTCGGGCATCCAGCGCTTGACCCATTCCAGGGAGACAAAGCCGTCAAAGTCGATGGCGGTGAGGGCGTCGAGCATGTCGTAGACGGGCAGGTCGCCCTCGCCCATCATCTTGTAGACGATGCGGCCGTTTTCCACCACGGAGTCCTTGGCGTGGACGTGGCGGATGTAAGCGCCGAGGTTCCCCACCGTGGTCTTCGCATCTTCGCCGAAGTAGCGGTAGGGATGATGGATGTCCCACAAAGCGGCGATCTCCGGGCGGTCTACCCGGTCGAGCAGCCTGCGCAGGCGGGCGGTGTCGCCGTAGACGCCGTTGGTCTCCACCAGCAGCGTGACGTTCTTGCCCTTGGCGATGTCGGCCAGCTGCAAAAGCGCCTCGGCGATCTTATCATCGTCCACTTCGCCTTCGGGCGCTGCGTCGCGGTCGGCGAGCACGCGGATATAGGGCGTGCCCAGCTCGTGGGCCAGCTCGATGTACTCGGTGATCTCGAGGACGGCCGCCTCGCGGTCTTCCTCGTCCTTCAGCGCCGTGTTGGAGGAGAAACAGGGGATGGTAAGTCGCAGATCGCTCAGCTTCTGGATGGTCTGGTTGATGCGGCGGGGCGTAAAGGGCGCCGCCGTCACAGCATGGATGTTGCGGCCGATGCCGCGCACCTCGATGCCGTCAAACTGAAGATCCTTGGCCATTGTGTAGATGTCCACCCAGTCAAAATCAGGACATCCGAGCGTTGAGAAAGCGATCCGCATAGAGTTCCCTCCAGTTCCTCATGGTATGGGAATGATTTTAACATTCGCATTTGGCAAAATCAACGCTTCAAACGTTAAAATCGCGCGCCATGCCCGGACACAAAACTCCCAAAAATCGTTCACGGGGCGTTCATGGCATTTTTTAGGTTCAATATAGCTTTCCCTCCTACGATAAATATATCGCGGCGACGCGAAAAACACAGGACGGAAGTGAATGAACATGAACGGAAAATGGACGCGCGCGCTGGCGCTGTTGCTGGCGCTGCTGACCCTGGCCGCCCCGGCGCTGGCCGAGGGCGTGCCGGAAGCGGAGACCCCGGCAGAGCCGTATGTGGAACTCAGCACCCCCTACCCGGCGATGACCGTCAAAGCCGGGGACGAGATGACGATCGATCTGGCCATCGACAATTACAGCGGAAGTTCGCAGGACTTTGCCCTCGCCATCGCGGAATTGCCGGAAGGCTGGGAGGGCGACTTCAGCGCCGGCGGGCAGCGCGTAAGCACCGTACACGCGCGCAACGGCGAAGTGATCGAGGACGTGGCCTTTGAGATGACCGTGCCGCTGGAGGCAGAGGCGGGCGACTACGCCATCGTACTCAGCGCCACGGGCGAGGACTTTGCCGACGAACTGACCATCGAGCTCACCGTCAGCGCCGAGGAATTGGGCAACAGCAGCTTCGAAGTGGAATACCCGGAGCAGGAGGGCGACGCGCAGACGGACTTCACCTTCTCCGCGACGCTGATCAACAACACGCTGACCGCGCAGTCCTACGCGCTGGCCGCCAGCGCGCCCGCGGGCTGGACGGTCAGCTTCACCCCCTCGGGCGAAAGCACGCGCGTGGCGGCGCTGGAACTGGAGGCGCGCACCACGCAGGGCGTGAGCATCACCGTCGTGCCGCCGCAGAACGTGGCCGCCGGCACCTATGAGATCCCCTGCACGGCCACCACGGTGTCGGAAAAGCTCTCCTTCACCCTGTCCGTGACCATCAACGGCACCTACGACCTGATGCTGAGCACGCCCAGCGGGCTTTTGAGCTTCGACGCCTATTCCAACAAGGAGAGCGCCGTGCAGCTGACGCTTACCAACTTCGGCAACACCGACCTTACCAACGTCAACCTCACCTCCAGCGCGCCCACGGGCTGGACGGTGCGCTTCGCCAATGAGACCATCGAGGTCATCGAAGCGGGCGCGACCGTGGAAACCACCGCTTACATCACCCCCGGCGAGAACGCCATGTCCGGCGACTATCTGACCACCATCAGCGCCGCGGACAGCAATACCTCGGACAGCGCGGAGTTCCGCGTCACGGTGAAGACCGAGACCACCTGGGGCATCGTCGGCATCGCCGCCGTGGTGGTGCTGATCGTCGCGCTCCTCGCGGTGATGCGCAAATTCGGGAGGCGCTGAGCGTGGCACGGACGATCATTGAGACCAGGGGTCTGACCAAGCGCTATGGCAGCGTCACCGCCGTGGACAAGCTCGATCTGCGCGTGGAGGAAGGCGAGGTGTTCGGTCTGCTCGGCCCCAACGGCGCGGGTAAGACCACCACCACGCTGATGCTGCTGGGCCTGACCGAGCCGACGGAGGGCAGCGCCGCCATTGAGGGCGTGGACTGCACGCGCGACCCCATCCGCGTCAAGCGCGCGGTGGGCTATCTGCCCGACAATATGGGCTTTTACCCGGACATGACCGGGCGGGAAAACCTGCGCATGACCGGCAAAATGAACGGCCTGCGCGGGGAAGCGCTGGAAACGCGCATAGACGAACTGCTTGAACGCATGGGCATGACCGAGGCCGCCGACCGCCGCGCCGGCA
>DVGE01000218.1 GCA_018712885.1 Candidatus Pullichristensenella stercoripullorum
GCCGCGCTGAGATCGCCGCCACCGGCAAATCCGCCCACGCCTCCACGCCGCACCTGGGCAAGAACGCCGCCGGCATGCTTCTCATCGCCCTTTCCGAACTGGGCGCGGGCGGCGGCAGCCGCGAGGCCATCCAAACGCTGGCCGATTGCCTCGGCATCTCCGGGCAGGGCAAACTGCTGGGCATCGCCGTGATGGACGAACTGAGCGGCCCGCTCACCTGCAACCTCGGCATCCTCCGCTACGACGGCGCCTGCCTCACCGCCCAGCTCGATATCCGCTATCCGCTGTGCGCCTCGGAGGAAAAGATCTGCGGCCAGATCTGCATGAAGGTCTCCCCGGCGCGGATCGCCGTCACCCGCCTCTCCGGTCACGCGCCGCACCACGTGCCCGCCAATCATAAGGTGGTCAAGGGCCTGCTCAAAGCGTACAGCGACGTCACCGGGCACGAGGGCTACGCCTTCGCCATCGGCGGCGGCACCTATTCGCGCTGCATGCCCAACACCGTGGCCTTCGGCCCCTGCTTCCCCGGCGATGTGGACACCTGCCACATGCCGGACGAGTGGTTCTCGCTGGAGAACATGATGCTCAGCATCCGCATCATGGCCCACGCCATCGTCGAACTGGCCGGAAAGGTGGATTGACATGAGCGTGTTTTCCATCGCCATCGACGGGCCCTCGGGCGCGGGCAAGTCCTCCGTGGCCCGGGCCGTGGCGGAAAAGCTGGGGGCCATGTATCTGGATACCGGCGCCATGTACCGCGCCGTGGGCCTCTACATGCTCAAAAACGGCGTGCCGCTTGATGATCCCGCCGCCATCGCCGCGCATTGCCCGGGCGTGGACGTGCGCGTCGGCTACGGCAAGGATGGACGCCAGTGCGTCTACCTCGGCGAGGAGGACGTCTCCGAGGCCATCCGCGCCGCGGAAGTCTCGCTGGCGGCCTCGTCGGTCTCCACCGTGCCCGAGGTGCGCGAGCGCATGGTCGCCCTGCAGCGCAGGATCGCCAGCGGCCACAGCGTGGTCATGGACGGCCGCGACATCGGCACCAAGGTGCTGCCGGACGCCACGCTCAAGGTCTTTCTCACCGCCTCCGCCGAGGTGCGCGCTCGGCGCAGGTTCCACGAGCTCGCCCAGAAGGGCATGCCCGAACCCTATGAAAAGGTGCTCGAAGAGCTCGTCCGCCGCGACGATGTCGACACCCACCGCGCCGCCTCGCCCCTGCGCATGGCCGAAGACGCGGTGGAGGTCGATTGTTCGCAAATGACGCTGGACGAGGTCGTCGAAGCGGTCGCCGCCCTCGCGCGGCAGGCTTTGGAGGCGAAAGCGTGAAGACCTGGTTCTATGACCTTCTCAAGCCCATCGTGCGCGCCTACTATTTCCTCGTGCGCGGCATCCGCGCCACGGGGACGGAAAACGTCGCATCTCCGGGCGGCTACATCCTTTGCTCCAACCACGTCAGCGCCAGCGATCCATTCGTGCTCGCCACCTGCGTGCGCCGGCGGCTGCACTTCATGGCCAAGGCGGAGCTGTTCAAAAACCGCATCGTCGGCGGCTTCATCTCCGCCATCGGCGCCTTTCCCATCCGCCGCGGCGAGAGCGACCTCGGCGCGGTGCGCGAGTCCATCCGCCTGCTGAATGAGGGCCACGTGGTGGGCATCTTCCCCCAGGGCACCCGCAGCCGCGACAACGCCCATACCCACATGGAGCCGGGCGTAGCGCTCATCGCCCTGCGCGCCGGCGTCAAGGTCGTGCCCGCCTACATCGACGGCCCCTACCGCCTCTTTCGCAAGACGCGCGTCGTCTTCGGCGCGCCCGTGTCGCTGAACGACCTCGGCCGCCGCTTTGACCGCGCCACGCTCGATCAGGCCACCGCCCGCCTCGACAAGGCCATTTGGGATCTGAAGCCCGCCGAGTAGAAACGCAAGCATGGAGACCACAATGCCCGCGAACGCCGCAGAAACGGCGGTTTGCGGGCATCGCCATAGCTTTAATGCGAATTTTGCATTAAAATCAGAATAATGCAACTATTGCATTATAAAAAATCCCTCAGGCCCTATACTGAATACAAACAGCATCGGGCAAGAGGGTGAAAGGATTGTCAAAACCCCGCAAACGCCCTTTGGGAGCGCTCAATATCGTCGGCCAAAGGGTCATGCATGTGCGCAAACAAAAGGCGATCAAGCAAAAACAACTGGTGGCGATGCTGCAAAGCCGGGGGATGGACATCTGCGACGCCAGCATGTCTCGCTTGGAAGGGCAGGGCCGCAAAGTGCAGGACTATGAGATCCCCATCCTCGCCGACGCCCTGGGCGTGTCGGTGGCATGGCTGCTCTTGGGCGAGGAAGAGGCTTAGTCCCGGCGCACGAATGAAGAGCAAAAAACAAGAGGAGCGCATTGCGTTGTGCGGCTCCTCTTTTTGCTGTTTTCCTTTACAGCTCCAGCGGCACGCCCGAACCCTGCAGGGGCGTCAGATCGCGCAGCCATTCGCCGAAGGCGAGCAGCTCCGCGGGGAAGACGAGGAAGGCGACGAAGATGAGGATCGCCACGATCAGCATCAGGATCAGGCAGGCCGCGGCGAAGGCGCGCTTGGGCTGCTTTTTCGACAGGAAGGCCAGCAGGAACAGCGCGATGATGTTCACCCCGGGAATGCAGGCCAGGACGATGGTCCACATCCAGTTGAGGATGGATACGCGGTTGCGGGAAACTCTTCCTTCGCGGCTCATGGGGTTCGCTCCTTTCGACCTGCGGCAGATAAATCCGGTCAGTTTCATTATACACGAGCGCGCGCGCCGCGTCAAACCTCGCCGGCGAATCTTCGATACTTTGTCGAATTCACGTCCACGGGAGGGCTATTTTTTGATCATGCCGCAGTAGCGGGAGAAGAGGAAGGCCTGGAATTCCTCCGTCGCCACGCCGTCCACGTTCACATACTGCATGGCGCGCTGCGCGTCCATCACGGCGTCGCGCGTCGCCTCGCCGAACTCGCCCTCCGTGCCGCGCACGGCCTCGCGGTCGAGATAGCCCAGCTCCCACAGCTGCTTTTGCAGGCTCTCCACCGGGCCCATGCTGGCGTTTTCGCCGTCGCTGTCGCCCATCTGCAATGTGGAGAAAGACTGCGTATCGTCGTACATGGCTACGCCCGAAGGCGGCGTGGCCTCGGAGAAGAGGTGCTCCTGGAAGGATACGCTGGCCTCGCCCGTCTGTTCAAGGCCCATGTTGCGCTGTACGGCGCGCACGGCTTCGGCAGTTGCCGATCCGTACTGGCCGTCCGCCTCGCCCTCGAAGTATTCAAGCTGCGCAAGGCGCGTCTGCAAATAGCGCACCAGGTCGCCGGAATCGCCCTCGCGCAGATCGGTTATGGCCAGGCCGTAGGGATAATAGCGGTCGCCGGCGCTCGTCTGCGCCGCGCCGGAATAGGCGGGCGCGTCGTCAGCGTAGAGCAGGGCCTGCAGCGCGGCGGTGGCCACGCCCGTCTCCTCCTGCCCCATGGCGCGCTGGAAGAGCTTCACCGAGGAAACGGTGGCGCTGGCATAGCGGCCGTTGGGCGTGCCGTTGGCGTAGCCCAGTTCGACCAGGCGCGTTTGCAGGCGCGTCACCGCCTCGCCGGAATCGCCCTCCTGCAAAAGCGTGTAGCCGCCCGCGAGTATGGCTTCGGCCGCGGCGCTGCCATAGGCGGGCGCGTCGTCGGCGATCAATTGCGTGTACAGCCCGTAGGTGACCACGCCGTCCTCCTGAACGCCCACCACGCGCTGGAAGGCCTTGACCGCTTCTGTCGTGGCGGCGTCGAAGGTGCCCGAGGCGCCGCCCTGCATGTAGCCCAGGTCGATCAGCCGCTGCTGGACGCGCTCCACGGTGGAGCCGATGTTGCCCTCCGAAAGCGTCTGCTGGTCGGCGGCCGTCTGGGTCTGCGTCGGGGCCAGCGTCGCGCCGGAATAGGTCTTGGGGTCGGCGGTGAACAATTCCTCCTGCATGGAAACGATGGCCACCTGGCTGGGACGGTTGCCGTAGACCTCGAAGAAGGCGCTCACCGCCGCGGCGGTCTCCTGGTCGTAGTAACCGGTGATATGCGTGATCGGGTAACCCAGTTCACGCAGGCGCAGCTGCAGGGCCAGCACATTGCTGCCCGAGGCGCCCAGCTGCAGTTCGGTGAAGCTGCCGCCGATCGCCGCGGCGTAGGCCTGGGCGCTGTAAACGGGCGCGTTCTCGGCAAAGAGCAGCTGCTGCAGGTTGGCGGTGGCGATGCCTGTCTGCATGCTGCCGTAGGTGAGCTCGAACAGCTGCACGGCCTGCTCCGTGAGCGTATCGAACACGCCGGAGATGTCGCCGGGGTAGTAGCCCAGTTCGCGCAGGCGTATCTGCAGCTGCTGCACGCCCTGCCCCTGGTCGCCAAGGCGCAGCTGGGCGTAGCCGTTCGCGGTCTGCTCCTCGTCGTTGTCCACAGCGACGAAGCCCTCGTCGATCCAGCGGTCGTTGAGCACCGTCACCTTGCCGTTGGCGTCCAGTTCAAAGGGCTGATCCGGATCTTCCGGAACGGCGGTGGGGGTAGTGGTGGCGTAGGGCACCGATATGTTCACCGACAGGTTCGGCGCGGACTGCGCCGCTGCCGTCTCATCCTGCGCGGAGCAGCCGCCCAGCGCCGCCGCGCAGACGAGCAAAAGCGCGGCCAGGAAAAGCAGGGCGGTCCTGTTGCGCATAGACGTTCCTCCAATAAATGACATTCTCTTACTTTATTCTATTGACGTTGCGAAGGCCGCTTTGGTTCATTCATCCGGCTGCTTGCGCAGCAGGCGGACGATGGTCTCCAGCGCTGCGTTGAACGCGGTCATGTCCTCCTGGCTGAGCGTGCGCGTCCAGTCGAAGAGGTTGTCGCACAGGTCGCGGTAGATGTCGGCAAGGCGTTCGCGCCCCTTTTCACAGATCACCACGTTGACCACGCGGCGGTCGGCGCTGTTGCGCTCGCGCATCACCAGCCCTTCCTCGATGAGCCTGTCCACCAGCGGGGTGATGTTGGGCTTGGCGATGCCAAAGCTGTTGGAGATCTCCGTGATGGACAGGGAGCCGCGATGGTCGAGCATCACCAGCACCTGCACGTGCGAAAGCGGCATGCCGAACTCCGCCTGCTGCGCGCTCGAAGGCAGCAGCCTGCGGCGCATCAGCGGCCAGGCCTGAAACAGCATGTCGTAAAGGTGTTCCAATGCCGCGTCGCGCTCGGCGCTTCTGTGATTTCTTTCGCTCATGACCGATCCCTCCGTAGTCGTCGCGGCGCTTTTCACCGTTCTTTACCTATCTATATTTATTTTATGCGCTTTCATGGGCAATCGTCAAGCGCAAACCGGGGACATTTCCGGTCTATTCCGGCAAATTCGTGTCATTTTCCGGCGCCGCGTAGATGGAAACGCCGCCTTCGTCGTAGACAAGGGCGCAGTTCGCGGCAAAATACGCCTCGTCGAGCGCGTAGTTGTAGCGCTCGCTGCTGCCGATCACCACGTAGTCCACGCCGTACTGTTCAAAGAGGGCGAGGTTATCCGCCGGGGCTTCCAGCATCTGCCGCGCGTCAAAGTCCGCCCGCTGGTAGTTCACGCCGTGGAAGTAGAGGTAGCTGCTCGTGCCGCAGACGATCTGCCGCCCCGCCAGCGCCGCCACCAGGTTGTTGTGCTGGTTGCCCGTCAGGTAAACGGCGTCCGCGGGCAGCTCGTCGCGGATGTACTCCGCCGCCTCCACTTCCCCGGCGGAGAAGAGCTGATAGTCCGACACCGCCTCGCGCCCCAGCGACAAAACGCCCGAGGTCAGCGAAAGGAAGAGGAACACCGCCGCCAGCAGCGCCCGCCCCGGCAGCCCCCGCAGGCGGTCCCACAGCGCCACAAGATAACTTCCCACCAGCGGCAGCATCAGCATGAAGGCCACGTAGAACAGCTTGTTGTTGTCGTAGGGGTTGGGCTGGAACTGTATAAGCTCCGCCGCCGCGTAGACCAGCAGCGCGCCCAGGGAGAGCCCCCGCTTCCAGCCCTTGCACAACAGCGCCGCCGGGAGCATCACAAGGTACACCGGGCCGACGTTCTTCACCCAGAACCAGAAGTATTCGTCGATGAGCCGCCCGGTGGCGTCGTCGTAGTTGACCCAGTTGAAGCGCAGCGAGAGCGACCCGGTCGTGGCCGCGCCGCCCACCGTCTGGGGGATGGACCAGGTGAGCACCTGCGGCAGCGCCAGCGCTGCGGCGATGCCGGCGTAGAGCGCGTAGTCGATGAGCGCCTTTTTGCGATCCTCGGCATGGCGCAGCGTCCAGAAAAGGCAGCCCGCCGAGATCAGCGCCAGCGCCAGGAACGAATGTGTGTGCACCATGGGCATGGCCCCGGCCAGCACGCCGAGGATGATGTACAGCCGCCGGCTCTTTTCGCGCATGGCCAGCGCCAGCAGGTACAGCGCCGGGATGACCATCGTCCACCCTGCCAGCAGCGTGCGCTGGGGGATCATCATATCGCAGATGACGTTCACCCAGCGGATGTTGTTCTCGATCATGTTCGCCGGCGCGTCGTAATAGCCGGTAAAGACGCTCCTGAAAAGCGTCGCGTCCTGCCACACGCCGTCCAGCACGTAGAAAAAGCCCAGCCCGCCGTTGAGAAACATCAACAGATACGCGATCACGACCGCCGCGCGCGAATGTGTCAGCTCCCACGAAAGCAGTATGAAGCCGAGGAACACCAGCCCCATCATCAAACTGCCGGGGATGACGAACGCCGCCTGCAGCCCCGTGCCCAGGCAGAGCATGGAGGCCGAGAGCGCGTCCATCAAAAACGGGTAGCCCAGCAGCGTGTCCTGGATGAGCGTGTACTGGGGCGGGTAGGCGCTGTTCTGCAAGCCCGTGGCGATGCCCAGGTGCAGACAGAGGTCGCCATAGGTGGACTGCCCCACGTGCAGCGCCCCGTCCACCTCGCGCAGCGTGTGCGTGTATTGCAGGTAGATGGAAAGTATGAGCAGCGGCGCGATCAGCGCGATGGGCAGCCAGGCGGGCATGCTTCCGCAAAAGGGCCGCTTTTCGCCCTCCAGCCGCGTCGGGTCGGCTTTTTCGCGCAAAAACAGGCGCGAAAGCACGGCCAGCGCCGCCGCCAGGCCCAGCGCCGCGAACTGCGCCGCCGCCGTGAACTTCAGCGCGTAGGCAAACAGCGACGGCAGCCACATCATCATCAAAAGCCCCGCCGTCAGCCCCAGCCACAGCCGCACGATGCCGTCCCGCCGCTTAAACAGCGCTTCGGCGAGCACGCATCCGCAAACTTCGAACCCCAACAGCAGCAATATCCCGCCCATGTCGACCTCCGCGATGTTTTTTCCGCGAAATATAGCATTTCCCGTCGCGCCCGGAAAAGCGCCGCCGGGAACAGATGGATATTCTATTACATTTTAACGGATGGACATTACGAAAGTATGGAGATAATTATGAAGAAATTTCGAATCTTTTCCGAAATTGTGCATAATGATGCAAAAAGGTTGCAATTCGACATAAGCTGATATAGAATAGAACGTAGTATGCGGATGCCGTAGGCATTTGCGGAAGGGGTAGACGCACGTGAAGAAAAGAACGATCTGCGCGGCCGTGCTCATGGCGCTGTTGCTGCTTTTTGGCTGCGCTTTCGCGGAGGGCGTCATTTCCACCACGGTCGTCATGCGCGTGTCGCATCTGACGCAGGACGCGGTGGTGGACGCGGGGGAAGACCTTTCGATGGAAGTCAACATCGAAGGCGTGTCGCCCGCCTCCTACCAGTGGTACTTCGAGGGCGCGCCCATTGCCGGCGCGGATCAGCGCGTCTACAATATCGTCAACGCCTCGGTGGAGGACGCCGGCGTTTATCGCCTCGACGCCTTTGATGAAAACGGCGATATGCTTTTGAGCATGGACATCGCCGCCCGCGTCATCGACGATACCGTGCCCAAGTCCGGCGACGACTCCCTGCCGGTGGGCGTGGCGTTCGCGGCGCTGGCCGTGGCCGCGCTCGCACTCTTTGCCAAGCTGCTGCGCCGCCGCGCGGCCTGACGGACAGGTATTTTCCGGCGACCCGCACAGGTCGCCGTTTTTTTGCGCCGCAGGCGCTCCACACCGCAATGGAGGATACGCAAATTGCCAAAGCCCTTTGAATTCGAGCTTCTGCACGTCTGCAAACAGACCGGCGCGCGCCGCGGCCGGCTGCACACGCCCCACGGCGTCATTGAGACGCCCGTGTACATGCCCGTGGGCACGCAGGCCACGGTCAAGACCATGACCCCGGACGAGCTTACGGACATCGGCGCGCAGATCATCCTTTCCAACACCTACCACCTGCACCTGCGCCCCGGCGAGGATCTCGTTGCCCGCGCCGGCGGGCTGCACGGCTTCATGCGCTGGGACAGGCCCATCTTGACCGACAGCGGCGGCTTTCAGGTCTTTTCCCTGGCCGACCTTC
>DVGE01000219.1 GCA_018712885.1 Candidatus Pullichristensenella stercoripullorum
GCACCGGCGCTTTGCCGTCGGCCTGCCGCTTCTGAGCGCGGCGCAGATCATCTTCATCCTCTGGGCGCTGTTTTCCTGACGGCCGGGATGGGTATATAGGAAACAAAGGAGTGATCGCTTATGAAACGCATATTTGCCCTTGTACTGGCGCTGTCTCTGGCGCTGCTCTGCCTCGCGCCGGCGATGGCGGAGGAGACGGAGAAGACCGGCGTGACCATGCGCGTGGCTTCCCTGAAGGGCCCGACGACCATGGGCCTTGTCAAGCTGATGCAGGACGCCGAGGCCGGCCTTACCGCCAACGACTACACCTTCGCCATGGAAGGCACGGCGGACGCCATCTCGCCGCTGCTCATCCAGGGCGAGCTGGACGCGGCCATGATCCCCTGCAACCTTGCGGCTGTGCTGATCGGTCGCACCGAGGGCGCGCTGGAGATCGCCGCCATCAACACGCTGGGCGTGCTCTACGTGCTGGAAAACGGCGACACCATCCAGTCCGTCGAAGATCTGCGCGGCAAGACCATCTTCTCCACCGGGCAGGGCACCACGCCCGAGTACGCGCTGGACTACGTGCTCTCCCGCAACGGCATCGACCCGGACAGCGACGTGACCGTGGAGTTCCGCTCCGAGTCCACCGAGGTCGCCTCGGCGATGCTCAACGACGCGGCCTCCATCGCCGTGCTCCCGCAGCCGTTCGTCACCTCCGTGCTCATGCAGAATGAGAACGTGCGCGTGGCCCTCAGCCTCACCGACGAATGGGACAAGGTCGGCGATGGCAGCGCCATGATCACCGGCGTCTGCGTGGTGCGCAAAGCGTTCGCCGAGGAGCATCCTGAGGCTGTGGACGCTTTCCTCAAGGAGTACGCCGCCTCCACCGAGTACGTCAACGCCAACCCCGCCGAGGCCGCGGAGTGGATCGCGGAGCTGGAGATCGTCGGCAACGCCAAGATCGCCGAAGCCGCCATTCCCGCCTGCAACATCGTCTGCATCACCGGCGAGGAGATGGTGACCAAGGCCAGCGGCTACATCGACGCGCTCTACGAACAGAACCCCGAAGCCGTGGGAGGCAAGCCGGCGGATGAAAGCTACTTCTACATCGCAGCGAGCGAAGAATAAGCTGCTGCGGCTGGGAGCGGTCCTTTTCTGGCTGCTGATCTGGCAACTGGGCAGCATGGCGGTCGATCAGGAGATACTGCTGGTATCTCCTGTTTCCGCCTGCGCCACGCTCATCCGCCTGATGGGGGAAAGTTCCTTCTATCAGGCGGTGTTTGGTTCTTTTGGACGCATACTGGCCGGCTTTGTCCTCAGCGCGGTGTTGGGCGTTTTGCTGGCGGCGCTCTCCTGCGCCTTATTCCCGGCGCGCGTGCTTTTGCGGCCGCTTCTGTCCACCATCAAGGCCACGCCCGTGGCCTCCATCACGATCTTGGCGCTCATCTGGATACGCTCGACGAACCTTTCGATCTTTATATCCTTCCTCATGGTGCTGCCCATCGTTTACGAAAACGTGCTGCGCGGGCTGGACAGCGCCGATCCCAAATTGCTGGAGATGGCGCGCGTGTTCCGTCTGCCCTTCGCGGGCCGCGTGCGCGCCATCTACGCGCCCTCAGCGTTTCCGATGCTTTTGACGGCGGTGCGCCTCTCGCTGGGCATGTGCTGGAAAGCCGGCATCGCCGCCGAGGTCATCGCCCAGCCGCGCAATTCCATCGGCTCGGCGCTGCAACAGGCGAAATTGTTCTTCGCCACGCCGGAGATGTTCGCCTGGACGCTGGCCATCATACTGTTGAGCGTGGGATTGGAAAAACTGGTAGTGCTCCTGATCACGGCGGCGCAGAAGAGAATGGAGGGGCAAACGTGCTGAGCATCCATGGCATCTGCAAGACCTTCGACGGCCGCCCAGTGCTGGAAAACATTTCCTTCGACTTTCCTGAGGCGGCGGTGACGGCGTTGCGCGGGCCTTCCGGCTGCGGCAAGACCACGCTTGTCAACATCATCCTCGGCCTGCTCGCGCCGGATGCCGGAGAAGTGCGCCTGCCTGCGAACGCGCGCACGGCGGCGGTGTTTCAGGAGGACAGGCTCATCGAGCACTTTTCCGCCGCGCGGAACGTGCGCCTCACCGCGCCCGCATCGGTGACGGATCGACAGATACAGGCGGCGCTCGCCGAGCTGGGATTGGCATCTGAGGGCGAAAAGCGCGTTTCGGAATTCAGCGGCGGCATGCGCCGTCGCGTGGCCGTCGTCCGCGCGGCGCTCTTTCAGCCGCATCTTTTGCTCCTCGATGAGCCGTTCAAGGGGCTGGACGAGGAGATGCGCGCAAAGACGGCGGCGTTCCTTTGCCGCGCCTGCGCGCAGGCGACCACCATCCTTGTGACCCACGACGAGACCGAGGCGGCGCTCATGGGCGCAAAGGCGGAACTGGACCTCGGCGGAAAGGAAGGATCATGAAGCGCAAATTCAGCAGCGGTTTTCAGCTCTGGGCGGCGCTCTACGCGGTGCTGACCGTGGTCAGCGCCATCGCCCAGCTCATCAACGGCGCGGGCACGGACACCAATATCAATGCGCTGGCGCGGGCCCTGGCCTGTCTGGTGCCTATCGTCGCCTACTATCTCTTCGACTTTGGCGCGCCGCGCAAGCCCGCCAAGCGCCTGCTGATGCTCATAGCCCACTATGTCATCTCGCTGGCCTGCGCCTGGCTGCTCATCTATCTGGCGGGCCTTCTGCAGAAAAACGCCGACGTCGCCTACTGGGATCTTGTCGTCAGCTTCACCATCGCCTACGCGGTGATCGCGGCGATCATCGCCATCACCAACCGCCGCGCCCGCAGAGCGCGCGGAGCGGAGGAATAAGAAATAGAGGATAGGGCGCAAAGCGCCCCCAGAGCGCTGACAAAGCCCACAACCGCAAAAATTGCCCCGATAAAATAATGGACAGTTCCCCAAGCAACGGACAAAGGAAAAAAAGTGGCCTCCTGTTGTAGAATAGAAACTGCGACAGGAGGTTTTCTGTATGGCACGAAAGTACACAAAGGTGGGGCAATTGGTTGAAATTGTACGAGAGCGACAGAATCAAGGGGAGACATATGGCG
>DVGE01000220.1 GCA_018712885.1 Candidatus Pullichristensenella stercoripullorum
CCTGGCCGCCAGCCAGGATTATCGCGCCTTTTACCTGCGCGAGAGCGCTTTTCGCCGGGGCGCGCTTTATCCGCCCTTCACGGTGATCGCCCGCATCGTCTTCACCGCGAAGGAGGAAGAGGCCGCGAAAAAAGCGGCGGAAACGGCGGAAACGGAACTCAACGGCTTTCTCGACCGGGGCGGTCACCGCCCCGACATCGTGCAGATGCGCGCCCTCGAATGCCCCCTCAAGCGGCTTCGCGGCGAGTATCGCTATCAGGTGTTCTTAAAAATGTATTTCAAGGCCGATACGCGCGGGATCACCGCAAAGATGCAGGCGCTGGCGGATGCCGCGGAGGGCGCGCGCGCGGAGCTTGAGGTCAACCCGACGAGTCTTTTATAGGGGGAAGAGTATGGCGACGCGCAAAATACTGGAATTTGGCAGGGACGATATGCTGCGCAAACATTCGCGCGTGGTGGACAAATTCGACAAGCGCCTTTGGACGCTTCTGGACGACATGGCCGACACCATGTACGAGGCCGACGGTGCGGGGCTGGCGGCGGTGCAGGTGGGCGTGCTCAAGCGCTGCGTGGTCATCGACGTGGGCGAGGGCCTCATCGAGCTTATCAACCCGGAGATCGTCTCCTCCGAGGGCGAGATGATCAACGCCGAGGGCTGCCTCTCCGTGCCCGGCCGCCGCGGCACGGTCAAGCGCCCGGAGCGCGTCACCGTGCGCGCGCAGGACCGCAAGGGCCGGCCCATCGAAGTCAGGGGCGAGGGCTTCCTCACCATGGCCCTATGCCACGAGATCGACCATCTGGACGGCGTCATTTACGTCGACAAGATGATCGAGGACGTCACCGACCGGGAGGAGGACGAGTGATGCGCGTCGTCTTCATGGGCACGCCGGAATTCGCCGTGCCCTCCTTAAAAGCGCTTCTGGACGCGGGTTACGGGGTCGTGGGCGTCTTTACGCAGCCCGACCGCCCCGTGGGGCGCGGCCACAAGCTGGCCGCCTGCCCGGTCAAGAAGCTGGCCGTGGAGCGCGGCGTGCCGGTGTATCAGTTCGAGCGCTTGCGCAATGAAGAAGGGCTTGCCTGCCTGCGTTCGCTCGCGCCGGACATCGTCGTCACCGCCGCCTTTGGGCAAATTCTCTCCCAGGCGCTGCTGGACGTGCCGAAAATGGGCACCGTCAACGTCCACGCCTCGCTGCTGCCCGCCTACCGCGGCGCCGCGCCCATCAACTGGTGCATCTTGAACGGCGAAACGAGGACCGGCGTCACCACCATGCTCACCGACGCCGGGGTCGATACCGGCGCTATGCTCCTGCGCCGCGAGACGGACATCGGCGAAACAGAGACCGCCGCCGAGCTGTCCGTGCGCCTTTCCCACCTGGGCGCGGAGCTGCTCATCGAGACGCTCAAAGGCTACATTGCCGGCGAGATCGCGCCCACCCCGCAGGACGAGCGCCTCGCCAGCCGCCAGCCGATGCTGAAAAAGGAGATGGGCGTCATCGACTGGACAAGGAGCGCCAGGCAAATTTCCTGTCAGGCGCGCGGCCTCGACCCGTGGCCCAGCGCCTATACGGACTGTTTGGGCGGCACGCTGAAAATATACCGCGCCCGCCCCGCCATGGGCGAGGGGGAACCCGGCACGGTGCTGCGTTCCTCGGCCAAAGAGGGCCTCTTTGTGGCCTGCGGCGAGGGCGCGCTGGAAGTTCTGGAAATGCAGGCCCCGGGCGGCAAGCGCATGAGCGCCCGCGCTTATCTGGCGGGCAAAAAGATCGAACCGGGAACGAGATTCGGCGAGGGGATGTAAATGGACAAACGCGATGAAAGAAACACCGCGCGCCATGAAAGCGCGCGCCGGCCGGCCTTCCGCGCCCGCCGTGAGCGCCCCCAGAGGAAGGAAGCGCCTCTCAGCGCCCGCGAGGTGGCGCGCCGCGCGCTTTCGGATGTGGCGCGCTCCGGTTCCTACGTCTCGGCGGCGCTGGACCGCCATTTGAACACCACGCATCTCTCCGCGGACGACAAGCGGCTGGCCGCCAGCCTCTTTTTCACCGCCGTGGAGAACCGCCTGCTGCTCGAAGCGCGCCTTTCCCAGTTCTGGACGGAGCGCCCCGAGCCGGTGGTGGAGGACATCCTCCACATCGCCGCGGCGCAGCTGCTTTTGATGGACAAGATCCCAGACCACGCCGCCGTGGACGAGGCCGTCAAGCAGACGCGCGCCTCGGGCCGCGACGGGCTTTCCGCGCTGGTCAACGGCATATTGCGCAACCTCATCCGCGCCCGCGACGCCGGCGAGCTTCCCGAGATCGACGACCCCGCCGTGCGGTATTCGGTCGCCCCGGAGCTGGCAAAGCGCCTTTTTGACGCTTACGGCGAAGAAGAGGCCGAAAAGATCATGGCCGACCGCCCGCGCCCCAGCCAGACCATCCGCTTCAACGCCATGAAGACCGACGCGGCGGGCTTTGAAAACTACCTCAAAACGCACGACGTCATCTTCGAGCGCGGCCTCGTCCCCGGCGCCTACCGCTGCCCGGCGGCGGGCAACCTCGCCCGTCTCGACGGCTTCCGCAACGGCTACTTCTCCATCCAGGGCGAGAGCTCCATGCTCGCGGCGCTGGCCGTGGAGCCCAAGCCGGGCATGAACGTGCTCGACGCCTGCGCCGCCCCGGGCGGCAAGAGCGCCCTCATCGCCGAGACCATGGCCGATGTGGGCCGCGTCTACGCCTGGGACGTGCACGAACACCGCGTGGAGCTCATCCGCGCCACCAAACAGCGCCTCAAGCTCGACAGCCTGCGCCCCGCCGTGCGCGACGCGCGCCAGCCTTACGCGGACTTTGACCTTTACATGGACGCCGTGCTCGTGGACGCGCCCTGCTCCGGCCTCGGCGTCATCGCCGACAAGCCGGACATCAAGTACCGCTTTACCGACGCACAGCTGGAAACGCTGCTGCCCCTGCAGGCGGAAATTCTGGAAAACTGCGCCCGCTTTGTCAAGGTGGGCGGCCTGCTCGTCTATTCCACCTGCACCATCCTTCCCGAGGAGAACGAAAAGCAGGTGCGCGCCTTCCTCGAAAGGCACCCGGAGTTCGTTCCCGAAACGGACGCGGGCTACCTGCCCGAACCTCTGCGCTGCCGCTGCGCAGACGGCATGGCGCAGTTTTTGAGCCACCGCGACCACGTCGAGGGCTTCTTCATCGCCCGCATGCGCAGGAAGGGCGTGTAGCATGGAGCGCACGCAGCTTCTCTCGCTGACGCAGGAAGAGCTGGCGGATTTTCTTCGCCCGCTCGACCCCGCCCCCTTCCGCGCCAAACAGGTGGGCAAGTGGCTCGCCCGCGGCGCGTCCATCGGGGAGATGACCGACCTTCCCGCCGCCCTGCGCGCGCGCCTCGCCGAATGCGCCGTG
>DVGE01000221.1 GCA_018712885.1 Candidatus Pullichristensenella stercoripullorum
CACCACCGGCAGCCAGGGCGAGCCCATGAGCGGCCTTTCGCGCATGGCCTTCGCCGAGCACAGGAAACTGGAGATCCGCGCAAGCGACATGGTCATCGTCTCGGCTTCGGCCATCCCCGGCAACGAAAAGAGCGTCTCCCGCGTCATCAACCAACTGGTGCGCACCGGCGCGGACGTCATCTACGAGGCGCTGGCCGAGGTGCACGTCTCCGGCCACGCGCGGCAGGAGGAGCTCAAACTGATGCACATGCTGGTCAAGCCGAAATTCTTCCTGCCCGTGCACGGCGAGTACCGCCACCTCTACCACCACGCGCGGCTGGCCGAGGCGCTGGGCATGCCGGAGGATCACATCCACATCCCCGAGGTCGGGGAAGTGATCGAGCTTTCGCCAAACGGCATGACCGTGGCCGGCACGGTGCCCAGCGGCTCGACGCTCATCGACGGCCTGGGCGTGGGCGATGTGGGCGCGGTGGTGCTCAAAGACCGCAAGCATTTGTCCGAGGACGGGCTTTTGATCGTGGTCATGGGCGTGGACCACGAGGAGCGCGCCGTGGTCTCCGGGCCGGACATCATCAGCCGCGGCTTCGTCTACATGCGCGAGGCGGACGAGCTGGTGGAGGGCGCTCGCGCCGCGGCCAAGCGCGCTATCGACGCCTTCGGCGCGGTGGACACCACCGACTGGAACCACTTGAAAAACAACGTGCGCGACGCCGTGCAGCACTATATCTACGAAACGCTCAAACGCAACCCGATGATCCTGCCCATCATCGTGGAGATCTGAACCGAATCGACGGAAATTTCGTCCAAGAGGAAAGCCGTGAGAGGGAGGCGATACCATGAACCCCTATGACCTTGCGCACCAGCTCGCGCGCGCCATGAAGGAAAGCGAGGAATACCGCGAGTATGAGCGCCTGCGCGAAACGGCCTACGAGGACGAGACCAACCGCGCGCTGCTGGACGAGTACAAGCGCCTGCAGTTTCGCATGCAGGCGAAGATGGCCTCGGGCGAGAGCATGCCCGAGGACGACCTGCAAAGGCTGCAGCAGATCGGCGCGCTTTTGCAGTTCAACCCCGATGTGAGCGCCTATCTGCTGGCGGAGTTCCGCTTCCAGAAGATGCTCTCCGACATTTTCAAGATCTTGGCGGACGTGGCCAACATCGACCTCGATTCGCTGACCAGGAGCTGATTTATGGCAGGCAAGAAGCAAGCGCCGCGCAAGACGCGCGAGCGGCGGCCTTTCTCGCGCCCGATGCGCTACGACCAGCGCACGCTGCGCGAGGAACGCGAATACGGCGTTTACTGGTATGCGTGGCTGTGGCGCGTTTTGCGCCCGGTGACGGTGTTTCTCTGCGCCGTTCTCATCGTCGTGGGTCTGGTGACGACGGGGTGGAACAAGGTCTATGAGACGTTCCTCATGCCCGTCGACCCGGACAACACGCAGACCGTGCGTTTCACCATCGAATCCGGCGATTCCATCTCCGAGATCGGTGAAAACCTGGAAAAAGCGCAGCTTTTGCGCAACCGCACGGTGTTTCGCTACCTTGTGCAGTTCCTCGGCGTGACGGACAAGATCAGCTACGGCACGTTCGACCTCTCGCCCTCCATGGACGTGAACGCCATCATCGAGGAGCTTTCCTCCGGCAGCCAGAATGCCGAGCGCACCATCACCATCATCCCCGGCTGGACGGTGGAGGACATCGCCGATTACCTCTACGAGGAAGGCGCCATCCAGAGCCGCGAGGAATTTTTGACCCTCTGCCGCGACGCCGCGCCCTTTGCCGATATGAGCTACCCCATCAAGCTGGCGCAGGACATGGGCACGCTTTCCGGCCGCAAGTACCAGCTCGAAGGCTATCTGGCGCCGGATACCTACCGCGTGTTCCGCAACGCCAGCGCGCAGCAGATCGTCAGCACGCTGGTGGAGCAGACCAACACCGTCATCGACGAGGTGTACTACTCGGATCACATCCAGTACGAGGTCGATCCCGAGACCGGCGAATACCGCGAGGTCACCCGCTACCGCAACGACGACCTGACGCTGGACGAGATCATCATCCTCGCCTCGATGATCGAAAAAGAGGCGGCCAACACCGCGGACTACGGCCGCGTATCGGCGGTGTTCACCAACCGCATGCGCGCCGGTATGCGCCTGGAGAGCGACCCCACGGCCACCTACCTGTTAGGCGTGGACAAGCTGGCGCTCTCCAACGAGGAGACCAGCGCCGTCAACAACTACAACACCTACGTCATCGACGGCCTGCCCATCGGCCCCATCTGCAACCCCTCGGCGGCGGCGATGGAGGCGGCGCTCTACCCCGACGTGGAATACGTGGACGAAGGCTACCTCTACTTCTGCGCCAAGGAGCCGACTTCCGGCGAACTGGCCTTTGCCAAGACGCTCGAAGAGCACGAGGCGAACGTGGCCAGATACCGCCCGCTGTGGGAGGAATATGACCGCCAGAGGGCGCAGCAGCAGAGCGCGAGCGATACAAACGCGCAGTAAGCGACGCGGGGCCGGGAGTTATCCCGGCCCCGTCAGGATGTTGACAAAGTGGGCAGACTGGCAGAACGTTGAGAAAGTCTGCAAGCCAAGGAAGCAAACTTGCATCCAAGGGAGCTTACATGGACGTAAGTGACCGCAGGATGCAAGTGCAGCTGACGCAGGAAGCAAGAATCGCTTCTGATTTTTCATATATCAGAGCGATT
>DVGE01000222.1 GCA_018712885.1 Candidatus Pullichristensenella stercoripullorum
CGAGACTTTGACTCTCGCACTCGCAGGTTCGACCCCTGCCGCCCCAGCCATGTTTGACCCATTAGCTCAGTTGGCAGAGCACCTGACTTTTAATCAGGGTGTCCGGAGTTCGAATCTCCGATGGGTCACCACTTCAAACGCCTTGGGATCGTTGGATCCCGGGGCTTTTTCTTTGCCCTTCGGCCGTCTGCACAGCCTGCACGGCGCGTTCAGGCGCAGTCAGGGCGCGGGATAAAAGCCGGGCGGTGAGTATTTAATGCATATAACGCATTAAAATATCAGGACGGCCTGCCGGCGTTGACAGGGGCAAAGCGCGAATGATAGAATGGAGCCGGGCCTTCGCCCGCGTGGAGGACGTGACGAAGATCCGCTGCGCCTCCGGCGACGAGGCGTGCGTGCCGCGCCTCTGGTGCTCATGCCGGGAGGCATAGCAGCCGAACGGGAAAAGGCGGCTGGTGGCCAAGGGTGTTGATGGCGGGATGTTGAGAAAGCCCGCAAGCCAGGGAAGCAGGCGCAACGGACGCAGGAGTCGAAAATTGTGCCTGACTTTCATTTTTCCGGGTCAGTGTTTGCGGTCGCGGGGATCGCCAGCGCTCGATGGCGGGGCGGGCAGCCGGCATAACGACCGGCAGACGACGGGAGGGATCGGCGTGTATTTCCACTATGGCGAGCGGGAAACGGAATATCTCAGGCGGCGGGACAAGCGGCTGGGGGCGGTCATCGAGCGCGTGGGGCATATTGAGCGCGCCGTGGATCCGGATCTGTTTTCCGCCGTGGTACACCATATCGTCGGGCAGCAGGTGTCCATGCGCGCGCAGGCGACCGTGTGGGAGCGGCTGCGCGCGGCGCTGGGCGAAGTCAGCGCGCAAACCGTGGCGTCGCTGGACGCGGAGGCGCTGCGGGGCATGGGCATGTCCCTGCGCAAGGCGGGATACATACTCGACTTCGCCCGCCGCGTGCGGACGGGCGCCTTCGATATCGAGGCCGTGCGGCGCATGGACGATCAGCAGGCCATCGCCGCCCTCACCGCGCTCAAAGGCGTGGGCGTATGGACGGCGGAGATGATCCTGCTGTTCTGCCTGGAGCGGATGGACGTGCTCAGCTACGGCGACCTCGCCATCCGCCGCGGCCTGCGCATGCTCTACCGCCACAAGACGCTCGACCGCGAGCGTTTTGAGCGCTACCGCCGCCGCTATTCGCCCTATGGCAGCGTGGCGAGCCTCTACCTGTGGGCGGTGGCCTGCGGCGCGATCGAGGGGTTGACAGACCCCGGCGCGGAAGCGCCCGCCTCCGCGGAAAAGAAAAAGAGGGCGCGCCCGCCCGCGCCGTAAAGGGACCCGCGCAGGCGTGCATGACGGCCGCACGAGGCGCGGCGGACGCAGGTCTTGCGTCCCGCGCAGGCGCGCATGACAAAACCGCTTTCGAGCTTTGTCCGCACGAAAGCGGTTTTCGCATTTGCGGGCTATGCCCGTTCCAGCCAGCGGGCAAAGGCCTCTTCGCCACCGCCAAATACGTTGAGGTCGACGTATTCCTCCTTGCCCTCATAGCCCTCCAGACGGCCTTTGTCCGAATACTGTCAGAACGAGCCCTGTCCGCACGAAAGCGGCTTTCGCGTTCGTAGGCTATGCCTGTTCCAGCCAACGGGCAAAGTCCTCTTCCCCGCCGCCAAACACGTTGAGGTCGATGTATTCCTCCTCGCCCTCATAGCCCTCCAGACGACCTTTGTCCGAATACTGTCAGAACGAACCTTGTCCGCACGAAAGCGGTTTTCGCGTCCGCGGGCTATGCCTGTTCCAGCCAGCGGGCAAAGTCCTCTTCCCCGCCGCCAAACACGTTGAGGTCGATGTATTCCTCCTCGCCCTCATAGCCCTCCAAGCGGCCTTTGTCCGAATACTGCCAGAACGTCCAGTCGCGCCCGGGGAGCGTGAGCGCCGGCCAGAGGTAGACGTCGCGCAGCCAGAGGGGATATTCGTCGAACGCGCCTTCCAGGTACATGCGGTAGCTGCGCTGCGTGGCGTAGAGGATGGGCGTTTGCCCGGCGGCTTCCTCCAGCGCTTCGAGCAGAACGCGCAGCTCGGAGCGGGTCTCTTCCACGTCCGGCGGGTGGTCGAAGAACTCGCCGTAGAACTCGAGATCCACCACGCAGGGCAGGGAAAGCGGCTGGCCGCGCAGGGCGGCGAGAAAGTTCTCCGCCTGCGTCTCCCCCGCGCTCTCGAAGCTGAAAAAGTGATAGCCGCCGGCGGGGATACCGGCCGCCGCCGCGCCCCGGGCGTTTGCAAAAAAGCGCTCGTCCACGTGGCCGCTGCCCTCGGTCGCCTTGATGAAGGCGAAGCGCACGCCCTGCGCTGCCAGCGCCTCCCAGTCGATCTCGCCCTGATAGTGGGAGACGTCCACGCCCCAGATGGGGAAGTCCGCCCGCGAAGGCGTGTTGAGCTTCACGACGCCGCGCAGCACCAGCGCCGCGAAGAGCGTCAAAAGCAGGCACAGCGTCCCAAGGGCGATGAAAAAGCGGCGAACGCGGCGGGGCGCGGCCCCTGTCTGTGCAGCCATCTCAGGCGCGCACCCAGCGGGCGCCTTCCCTGGCGGAGCGGGCGAGGCTGTCCATCAGGCACTGCAGGCGCGCGGCTTCCTCCACGGTGCTCTGCGGGCGACGGCCGTGATGGATGCAGTTGAGAAGATCGAAGTAGCAGTCGATGTGCGCGCGATCCCAGCCGATGGCGTTCTTGCCCGGCAGGAATTTGCCGCCCGGGGCCGGGTAGCGCGCCGCACACTCGATATCCACAAAGCCGCGCTCGCCGCCCAGCGGCTTTTCCGGGCGGGACTGGTCGAACCAGCGCAGGTAGTTGGGCCGCATGGTCTCAAAAATGGCCGCGCCGCGCGTGCCGCGCACCTCCAGCGTCATCTCATCCAGCGCGCCGGCGGCGATCTTGCTGGCCTCCACCGTGCCCAGCGCCCCGCCGGGCAGGCGCAGCGTCATCAGCGCGTGATCCTCGGACAGCCTCGTCTCCACGCCGCCCTCGCGCGTGGGCCGGGAGGGATAGAGCGTGCGGAAGGCGCACATGGCCTCCTGCGGATAGCCGGCGATCCAGGTGAGAAGGTCGAGCGCGTGGGAGCCGAGGTCGAGCAGCACGCCGCCCTCGAGCCCCTGCTTCCAGCCCATGGGCCGATCCGGGTCGATGGAGCCGGAGTGCAGATAGCGGGCCGAGAACTGGGTGATCTCGCCCAGCGCCCCTTCGTCGGCCAGCTCCTTTAAGCGCATGGTGGCGGGGAAATGGCGCAGGTTGAAGGCCACCTTGGTAAAGACCTGCGCGTTCTGCGCGGCTTCGGCGACGCGGCGGGCCTCCTCGCCGGTGACGGTGAGGGGCTTGTCGATGTAAAGGTGTTTGTTCGCCGCCAGCACGTCGAGGGCCATCTGTTCGTGCTGGGCGTTGGGCGTGCAGACGCTGACCACGTCGATGTCGTCGCGTTTGAGCAGTTCGCGGTAGTCGCACGTCCAGTCCGCGCCCATGTCCGTCGCCGCCTGCCGCGCGACTTCCTCGCGCCGCGTGCAGATGCAGCGGATCTCGGCGCGGAAGCCCGCGCCCGCGTAGAACAGGGGCAGCGTGCGGATCGCCAGCGCGTGCGTCTGCCCCATGAAGCCCCAACCGATGATGCCGATGCCGTAAGTGCGCATATGTGTATCCTCCCCATGCGTTTTGCCGCCCGGCGGCGCTGCCTTCATTATACGGCATCCCCCCTCCCTCTTGCAAGAGGCGCATTTTGGAAATTCGCCGCTTTTCCGCGGCAAAATCTTCGCTTGCCCATTGACATATATATGTTAAAAATGATAAAATTGTAAGTAGACGCAATGTTTATACTGGATGGTCGTTTCCTGTCCTATCCCATTATTGGAAGCGAAAACTGTCCCCGGGAGGAATGTATATGACTCTGCCTGGCAAGTTATGCGTAGGTATCCTTGAAGAGGACAATCCTCAAAAAAGTTATTTCCGCTTCAAACCCCTGCTGGTGGCGCAGGAGGACGGCTACGCGCCGTTTTCGGACGGCGCGGAGGCATTTGCCGAGGCCGGCTGCCTGCGCATCGTGCCGGATAAAAACGAATCCGGCCACTTCAAGGCGCGCATGCGGCGCATTGGCCGCTACGCGCTGCTCGATCTGCGCGAGCACTCGGGCGAAAACGACAAGATCCGCCCCAACAAGAATTATCACGCTGACCCCGGCGAGACCAACGCCTATATCGTCTATTCAGACGTGGTGGTGGAGCCGCCCGAGGGCATGCTCTACGAGGTGCTCGATCGCGCCGCGCCCGAGGATTCCAGCCATATGGCCCTGACCATGCCCCTGCCGGGCACCGCGCGGGTGCTCTTCCGCGGCGAAAACGGCGGCGTCGCCCCGGCGCTGTGGCGGGTGGCGGCCATGGAAGGCGTGGAGGGCGCGGTGGAACTCTCCCGCGAGGAGGCGCGCGTAAAGGCGGAGGCCGGCAAAGAAACGCGCCTGCCCGGTTTTGGCGCGGAGGAGACCTGCATACTGCTGGCCGCGCCGGGCGCGTCGCTGCTCGAAGGCGCGCAAGCGCCCGCGCCGGCAACGGACACAGAAGCGCCCAGGAGCGCGGAAGCCCCCGAAGACGCGGAGGCGCCCAGGCCCGAAGCGCCCGCAAAATTCGAAGCGCCCCGAAGCGCGCCGGCGGCCAGAGCCGCGGGGACCCCCGCGCCCGCGCGCCGGGAACACGGAGGCGGGGGCGAAGCGCCGGCGCGCGAGAAGCCGCGCCTGAGCGCCCGCACGCAGGCCATGGCCCTGCAGACCGGGCTCAACCCCCGCCGCAGCCGCAGCCTGCAGGAGATCATCGACGACCGCTGGCGGCGCTCGCGCTTTGACCAGCTCGGCCACCCCGTGCCGGGCGAAGCCACGGGCATGCCGGTGGAAAGCCCGGTGGAGCGCGCCATGGACGCCCTGCGCGCCGCCTGGCGCATCGAGGAGACGCGGCCCAAGCTGGCCGAGGCCATCGGCGAACTGGAGGGCATGAGCGGCGCCATCCAGAAGGGCGCGGCCAGACGCGAGGACGACGCGCGCGCCCAGCGGCTCAACGAACTGGAAGCCCAGCGCCTGCGCCTGCTCAACGAGGTGGGCGCGCTGGAGGCCCGCCGCGCCGACGCCCGCGAGCGGCTTTTGGAAGATGTGCGCCGCGAAAACGCCCGCAAATTGGCGGAGGGCGAGCGCAAGCTGGAAGCGCTTAAGGCCGACATCGCCGCCTGCGAGGAGCGCGCCCAGGGCGCGCGCGCGGCGCTGGCCGAGGCCGAGAGCGCCTATGCCGAGGCGGAAAAGCGCCTCACCGCCCGCGCGATGGAAACAAAGGCCCTGCGCTTTTTGCAGACACCCGCCGAGCGCGTGCCCACCGACAGCGCCCTGCCCAGCGCCGGGGAACTGATCTCCGACGTGCGCACGTATCTGGAGCGCGCCGGCGCGCCGCTTTCGCACGATCAGGCCGTGGAAGTCCTGGCGGCGCTGACGCTCTCGCCGGTGACGGTGCTGTGCGGTCCGGCGTTCGCCCCCAAGGGCGAATTGGCGCGGGCGCTGGCCGGGGCGCTGGGGCTGGGGAGCCGCTTCCTCTGCCTGTCCGACCCGCGCCACTACGAGGTGCGCGACGCGCAGCTGCGCGCGCTGCTGGAGGACAAAAACGACCCCGCGCCGGCGATGATCCTGCTGGAAAACTGCAACGAGATCGCCCGCGTACCCTTTGTCAGCTCCATCATGTGGCAGCTGGAGCCGCTGAACCGGCCCCTCTGCCCCGCCCGTCTGCTGCTCACCGCCAGCGACGAGGGCGCGCCCCTCTCCACCGAGCTTCTGGACACGGCCTTTGTGCTGCGGCTGGAGCCGGAGAGCGCCGATACGCCCTGGCACGAGGAGCGGGAAGCGCCGGTGGAGCCGGAACTGGCCGTTTCGCGCGCGGCGCTTAACAACATCTTCCGCCCCCGCGCCGAAGCCGTGACCGAAGAGGTGCGCGGCCGCATGGCGCGATTGCGCGCCGACCTCGCCGCCCACGGCGTGCGCATCTCGCGGCGGACGCTGGACGCGGTGTGGGACTTCTGCGCCGCCGCCGCGCCGCTTTTGCGCGAACACAGCCCCATGCAGGCGCTGGACATGGCGCTTGCCCACCGCGCCCTGCCCGCGCTGCTCTCCGCAGCGCCGCTGGAAGCGCTCAAAGCCATGCCGGAAATGGTTACGGACTTGGAAGAATGTAGAAAGCTTTTGGAAAGGCCATTGCCTATCTTTCCAACTCTGCTATAATAATAGATAGCGACAGACCGCGCGCGGACGGCGGACGCCCCGCGCGCGGCGCATGTCTGAAAGCAACGGAAGGAAGGTCACAAACATATGAAAAAGGCCATCATGTACGGTGGCGGCAACATCGGCCGCGGCTTTATCGGCAAGGTGTTTTCCGATTCCGGCTATGAGGTGTGTTTCCTCGACATCATGCAGCCCCTCATCGACGAGATGAACCGCCGCCACGGTTACACCGTGCGCATCGTCTCCAACGCGGAGACGGTAGACGCGCCGGTGAAAAACGTGCGCGCCGTCAACTCCTCCACGGAGCAGGCGCTGGAAGAGATCGCCACCTGCGACATCATGGCCACCGCCGTGGGCGTGAACGTGCTGCCCAAGATCGCGCCGGTGATCGCCGAGGGCGTGAAAAAGCGCATGCGCGAAAATGGACGCCCGCTGGACATCATCCTCTGCGAGAACCAGCTTGAGGCCGACGTGCTCATGCGCGGCTGGATCAACGAGCGCTTGAACGATGAAGAAAAGGCCTGGGCGGAGAAGAACCTCGGGCTGGTCGAGGCCTCCATCGGCCGCATGGTGCCGCCGCTGACGCCGGAGGAGAAGGCCAAGGACAGCCTGCTCATCTGCGTGGAGCCGTACTGCCAGCTGCCGGTGGACAAGGCCGCCTTCAAGGGCGAGATCCCCGATCTGGTGGGCCTGGTTCCCTACACGCCCTTCGGCTTCTACATCAAGCGCAAGCTCTTCCTCCACAACATGGGCCACGCCATGGTCGCCTACTTTGCCTATCAGCAGGGCATCGAGTACATCTGGCAGGCCGTGGAGCACAAGGAGGTCTACGACCTCGCCCGCAAAGCCATGAAGGGCAGCGGCGAGGCGCTCATCCGTCAGTACGGCGAGGAGATGCGCGCAAACGTCGAAGAAAACATCGACGATCTGCTCTTCCGCTTCGGCAACAAGGCGCTGAAGGACACCGTGGCCCGCGTCGGCGGCGACCTGGTGCGCAAATTGCGCCGCAACGACCGGCTGGTGGGCGCGGCGCTGTACTGCATCGAGCAGGGCGTCGATCCCGAGCCCATCGTCGAGGGCATCCGCGCGGCGCTGAAGTTCGACCGCGAAGGCGACGTCTCCGCGCCGGAGCTGCAAAAGGCGCTCAAAGAGCAGGGCGTCGACTACGTGCTGGAGCACTACATGGGGCTCAAGCCGGACGAGCCGCTGTTCAAGATGATCAAGGGCTAAGGACGACAGGGCGCGCGCCGCGACAGGTCTCCGGCGCGCGCTTTGCGTTCCCGCAGCCCTGAAAGGAGAGATCGCCATGTTTCGACCCATGCGCAGAAGCGCGCAGGCCCTCGATGGCGGCGCCTGCGTGGAGATATTGGAGCGCGGCACCTCCGGCGTGCTGGCGGTGGCGGGCGACGGCGGCTGGCCCTACGCCGTGCCGCTGAGCTACGCTTTCGACGGCGAAAAGCTCTACTTCCACTGCGCCCGCGAGGGCCATAAGCTGGACGCCATCCGCCGCGAGGCGAGGGCCTCGTTCTGCGTCGTCGACCGCGACGATGTGAAGCCCGCGGAGTACACCTCGTATTTTCGCAGCGTCATCATTTTCGGCCGCGTGCGCGTCCTCGAGGACGAGGCGCAAAAGCGCGCCGCCATCGAGCTGCTCGCCCGCCGCTATTTCCCGGAGGACAGCGCCGAAAACCGCCGTCGCGCCATCGAGCGCGAATGGGCGGGGCTGTGCATGCTGGAAATGGACATCGAGCATATGAGCGGCAAGGAGGCCAAGGAGCTTGCGCGGGAAGGGGGAAGCAAACAATGATCGGGGCCATCATCGGCGACATCGCCGGTTCGCGCTTTGAGTGGGACAACCACCGCAGCAAGGACTTCGAGCTGTTCACGCCGAAGTGCTTTGTCACCGACGACAGCATCATGACTCTGGCCGTCGGCAAAGCGCTGATGTGCAGCAAGCCGGATTGGAGCGACCTTCCCGAACAGGCCGTGCGCTGCATGCAGGAGGTGGGCCGCCCTTACCCGGACTGCGGCTATGGCGGGCGCTTTCGGGAGTGGATGTACAGCGACGATCCCCGGCCCTACCACAGCTTCGGCAACGGCGCGGCCATGCGCGTGAGCGCCTGCGGGCTTGTGGCGAAGAGCGTGGAGGAGGCGAAAGCGCTCTCCCGCGCCGTCACCATCGTCACGCACGACCAACCCGAGGGTCTCAAGGGCGCGGAGGCCACGGCCGTGGCCGTTTACATGGGCAAGAGCGGCGCGCCCATGGCAGACATACGCGCCTGCATGGAGGGCTACTACGCGCTGGACTTTACCCTCGACTCGATCCGCGCGACCTACCGCTTCAACGAGACCTGCCAGCAGACGGTGCCGCAGGCTTTGGAGGCGTTTTTCGAGTCCACCGGCTTTGAGGACGCCATCCGCAACGCCATTTCCATCGGCGGCGACAGCGACACGGTGGCGGCCATCACCGGCGGCGTGGCCGGGGCCTACTACGGCGTGCCCGAGGCGCTTTCCCGCGCGGCGCGCGGCTATCTGGACGAGCGGCTTTTGGACATACTGGAACGGTTCGAGGCTTGGAAACGATAGGCCAAAACAGCTGCGCGCCCGGAGAAGCGTTTTCTCCGGGCGCGTTGTTTTCTTCGCCTTACATCCGCTCCGGCGCGGCGAGGCCGATGAGCGAGAGGGCCACGCGGATGACGTTCTTGCTCACGCGGGTGAGCATGAGCCGCGCCGCGCGCGCGCCCATGTCCTCGTCGAGGATGCGGCGCTCGTAGTAGAACTTGTTGAACGCCTGGGCAAGGTCGGCGGAAAAGCGCGTGATCATCGAGGGCTCGGAGCGCTCCAGAGCGCTCTTGAGGATGAGCGGGAACTGCTCGATGAGGCGCACCACTTCCTGCGCCTCCGGGTCGGCAAGGGCGGCAAAGTCCGGTTTGGCGCCCTCGGCGGCCTGCGCCTCCGGCTTGCGCAGCACGGAGCAGGCGCGGGCGTGGGTGTACATCACATACGGCCCGGTCTCGCCCTCGAAGTTGAGGGCGCGGTCCCACCAGAAGTCGATGTCCTTGATGCGGTTGTTGTAAAGCACGAAGAACACCACCGCGCCCACGCCGATCTGGCGGGCGATCTCGTCCTTGTTGTCCAGCGCGGGGCTCTTTTCCTCGATGATGTCGCGCGCCTTCTGGATGGCCTGATGGAGAAGGTCGTCCAGATAGACCACGCGGCCTTCGCGGGTGGAGAGCGTCTGCCCCTCGTAGGAGACCATGCCGAAGGCGACGTGTTCGCAGTCCTTTGCCCACGTATAGCCCATCAGTTCCAGCACCTTGAAAAGCTGCTTGAAGTGCAGATCCTGCTGGTAGGCAACGACGTAGAGGGACTTATCGAAGTTGTAGGTGTCCTTGCGGTACTTGGCGGCGGCGAGGTCGCGCGTCAGATAGAGCGTCGCGCCGTCGGAACGGAGGATGAGCGCCGGGGGCATGCCGTAGGGCTCGAGATCGACGATCATCGCGCCCTTGTCCTCCTTGAGCAGGCCCTTTTCCTTCAGCTCCTCGACGATCGGGCCCATCTTGTCGTTGTAGAAGCTCTCACCGGCGTAGGAATCGAAGGTCACGCCCAGCAGCTCGTAGGTCTTCTGCGCGTCCTTGAGGGTGACTTCCTTGAACCAGTTGAAGATGGAGAGGGCTTCCCCGTCGCCATCCTCGATCTTTTTGAACCAGGCGCGGCCCTCGTCCTCAAGGGCGGGGTCGTTTTCCGCCTCCTTGTGGAAGCGCACGTAGAGCTTGACCATTTCGTCCACGCCGCCGCGCTCCACCGTTTCGCGGTCGCCCCATTTTTTGTAGGCGGCGATCATCTTGCCAAACTGGGTGCCCCAGTCGCCCAGATGGTTGACGCCCACGGCCTTCCAGCCGAAGAACTTGTAGAGCTTGTAGAGGGAATTGCCGATCATCGTGGTGGACAGATGGCCGATGTGGAAGCGCTTGGCGATGTTGATGGAGCTGTAATCCAGCACCACGCACTTGCCCGCGCCGCTGTTGTCCGAGCCGTAGCGGTCGCCCTGCGCCTCGGCGGCGGCAAGCACGCGCTCGGCGTAGATGGCGCGGTCGATGAAGAAATTGAGGTAGCCGCGCACGGACTCCACGCGCGCAAGGAAGTCCGCCTGAATGGCGGCGGCGAGCTGGTCGGCGATCATCACCGGCGACTTGCGCAGCGCCTTGGAGAGTTTGAAGCAGGGGAAGGCATAGTCGCCCAGCTTTGTATCCGGCGGCACTTCCAGCATGGAAGCCACGTCCGCGGCCTCCAGCGACGCCTCCGGCAGGGCGGAAAGTATCTGCTGCGCGATGGCAAGCCTGAAATCCATGAAAAACACGCTCCCGTATCAGATATGTTTCAGTATAGCCCCGAAAACGCCCGCCGTGCAAGGCCCGCGAGGTTAATTCGCGTCCTCCTCCGGCAGGGCGGGGGCGTCGCCCACATCGCGCAGCTTGCGGCTGAGGGCGCGGGCGCGGGTGTCGATGAAGTCAAGGTCGCCCGTGGCCTGTTCCAGCCGCGTGCGCGCCTTGCGCACGGCCTCGCCGTACTTCTGGAACTCCTCCTGCACGGCGCTGAGCAGTTCCAGCACCTCGCCGCTGCGCTTTTGCAGGGCCACGGTGCGAAAGCCCATTTGCAAACTGGTCAGAAGCGCCGCGAAGGTCGAAGGCCCGGCCACCAGCACGCGGCAGGTGTTTTGCAGGCTTTCCAGCAGGCCGTCCGCGCGCGCCACCTCGGCGTAAAGGCTCTCCACGGGCAAAAACAGCACGGCGTAGTCCGTGGTGACGGGGGGCGCGACGTACTTTTCGCGGATGCGCCGCGCCTGTTCGCGCACGGCGTTTTCCAGCTGCTTGCGCGCCGCGCGCACGCCCTCGGCGTCGCCCGACTGCGCGGCGTCCACCAGCCGCAAATAGTCCTCCTGCGGGAACTTTGAATCCACGGGCAAGAGCGCGCCCTCGCCGTCGGCGGCGGGCAGGCGGATGGCGAACTCCACGCGCTCCTGCGTGCCGGGTCTGACCTGCGCGTTTTCCAGATACTGGCCGGGGGAAAGGCTGTCTTCCAGCAGCGCGCGCAGGCGCACTTCGCCCCAGACGCCGCGCGTCTTGACGTTTGTCAGCACCTTTTTCAGATCGCCCACGCCCTGCGCCAGCGTCTGCATCTCGCCAAGGCCCTTGTGGACGCGCGCGAGCTGTTCGTTGACCAGCCTGAAGGACTGGCCGAGGCGATTTTCCAGCGTGCTTTCCAGCTTTTCGGAGACGGTCCTGCGCATCTGCTCCAATTTCTGGTCGTTGAGGCGCGCAATGGCGTCGAGGCGCTCGTCCAGCGTCCTGCGCATTTGTTCGAGACGGTTTTCGTTGAGGGCGGAAACGGCATTCAGCCGCTCCTCCACGCCCCGGCGCAGGTGTTCCTGGCGCGTCTCCATGGCCAGCGCGGCGTCGGCAAGCTGCTGGGCGGTGGCCGCGCCCGCGGCGGTCTGGCCGAGGTGGCGCATGCTCTCGTGCATGGCCACGCGCAGCCGCTCCAGAAGTTCTGCCTGCCGGTGCGTCAGGCGGCGCTCCATGGCCGCGCGCTCGCGCGCCTCGCGCCTGTGCGCGCAGATCAGACAG
>DVGE01000017.1 GCA_018712885.1 Candidatus Pullichristensenella stercoripullorum
GCCCAAAGCGCACGGACGAATCCACCACGGACTGTATGCGGTGGATGTTGCTGGCGAACATGGCGATGATGATGCGCCCCTCCGCCTTTTCAAAGAGCGTGTTGAACGTCTGGCAGACCTTCTTTTCCGACATGGTATAGCCGGTGCGCTCGGAATTGGTGGAATCGGCCAGCAAAAGCAGCACGCCATTGCGGCCCAGCTCGGCAAAGCGGCCGAGGTTGATGGGCTCGCCGTCCACGGGGGTAAAGTCCACCTTGAAATCGCCCGTGTGCACCACCGTGCCCACCGGCGTGTGGATGGCCAGCGCGCAGGCGCCGGCGATGGAATGGTTGACCTTGATGAATTCGATCTTGAACGCGCCCAGTTCGATCAGATCGCCGGGCTCGACCACGTTCATCTGCACGCCCTCGATGTGGCGGTGCTCCTTGAGTTTCTGCGCCACCAGCGCCAGCGTCAGGCGCGTGCCGTACATGGGTGCCGGGAGTTCTTTGAGCACGTAGGGCGCGGCGCCGATGTGATCTTCGTGGCCGTGGGTGATGACGTAACCGCGGATGCGCTCCCGGTTTTTTTCAAGATAGGTAAAGTCGGGGATCACCAGATCGATGCCCGGCATGTCGTCGCGGGGAAACATGGAGCCGACGTCCACCACCACGATGTCGTCGCCGTATTCGAATACGGTCATGTTCATGCCGATCTCGCCCAGCCCCCCGAGGGGGATGATGCGCAGCCGGGGTTCTTTTTTCTTTGCGGTTTTTGCGTGCTTCTGAGTCAGAAATACCCCTCCTTTGCTGTAGAGTACTCGATAATTTGGAATAGATATGCTCACACGCCGCCGACGACGCGCGCGGCGCGCAAAAAACGGCTTGCCCTCATAACAAAAAGCGCCGACAGATGCCGGCGCATTCAATGGCAGACCTCTTCATCCACCATAAGTATACCACAAAATCCCGCGCAAATCGCGCATGTGCGCGCGATTTAACGTGAAAACTCAATTCTGGCCGTTGATGAAGTCGATGATGGCGCTCTTGGGGTTGGCGCCGATCATGCGCGCGGCCTCCTTGCCGTCCACGAAGAGGATCATCGTGGGGATGCTGGAAACGCCGTAAGCGGCGGCGGCGTCAGGGTTTTCGTCGATGTTGACCTTGGCGATGGTCGCCTTGCCTTCCATTTCCGCGGCCACTTTTTCGAGGATGGGGGCGACCATGCGGCAGGGGCCGCACCACGGGGCCCAGAAGTCCACCAGCACCTTGCCCAGGGAAGCGAGCTTCGTCTCGGTCAGGTCGGCGCCCTTGAGGTTCAGGATCTGTTCAGACACAGTTTATTCCTCCTTTTTATCGCAGGGCCGCACGTCCGGGCGCAACCGGCGCAGGCGCGGCTCCAATATCTTGATCACGGCGAGGCCCGCGCCCAGCCCGGCGAGCGCGCAGAGCGCCTGCCAGACTTCGTTAAGCCCCGCGAAGGCGGCGATGAGCAGGCCGAGAAACAGCGTCGCCACGGGCAGCGCGTAGGCCACCAGCGAGGCGCGGGCGAAGCGCGCGTCCTCCAAAGAAAGCTCCACCGTGTCGCCGACGCGGTAGTCGCCCTCCGGCAGTTCCACCAGCACGCGCCCCTTTTGCCCGTACTGGCAGGCGTGGCACTGCAGGCACGCCTCTGTGCGCACCACCTCGGCCATCAGGCGGCCGTTCACTTCCACCACCGTCGCTTCGCGCTTCATCGCTCAGCCCTCCGCATATAATATACACGCCTTGCCCGCCGGATAAACACCCCGGCGGGCAAAACCGCTATTCGCCGTCCCCGGCGGGCACGTAGACGTATTCCTCCGCGTTCGCCGCGGCTTCCTCGGGCGCGTCCGCGCTTTCTGTCAGCGCGCCCATTTCGAGAATGGGCAGCGTCTCGCCGCCAAAGACGGTCGGGAGCTTGCCGTCCCACTGCTGCGTCTGATAGTAGGCGATCAGTTCGTCCGTCAGCGAGGCGGCCAGCGCTTCGTTGGCCGCGGCCTGCTGCTCGCCGCGGTACTTCTCCGCGTCGGCGTTGATGCGGGCGACGTTGGCGTCGGCCTCGGCGAGGATGGCGCGCTCCTCGGCCTCGGCGTTGGCGGCGATCACGCGCCGCTCAGCCTGCGCCTCCTCCACGGCGGTCTGCTGCGCCTGTTCGGTCTCCACGCGCAGGCGGGTCTGCTCGGCCACCTGCTTTTGCTCCACCGCGTCGGTGAAGGCGTCGGTAAAGTCCACGTTCTCGATGGCCACCGCGGTCACGGAGATGCCGTATTCGGCCATTTCCGGCCCCAGCAGCTCCATGATCTGCTGGGAGAGCGTGTTGCGCGCGTCCATGAGGTTCTCCGCCGTGTAGCGGGCGAACACGGTCTTGACGTTTTCCAATACGCGCGGCTCCATGACGTTCTGGTAGTAGTTCATGCCCACGCGCTGGTAGAGCTTCTGGCAGGTCTCGCGGTCGACGGAGTAGTTGACCGAGCAGACCACGTCCACCTGCTGTATGTCGCTGGAGAAGGCCTGCATGCTCAAAGAGGCGCGCTGCGTGCGCGTGTCCATGACGATGACCTGCTTGAGCGGGCTTTTGAGATGGAAGCCCTCGCTGAGCGTGTAGTCCTCCACGCGGCCGAAGGTGGTGACGATGCCCGTGTGCCCGGCGGGGATGGTGACGAACGGCGAAAACGCCGTCAGGAAGAAGATCACCGCCGCCAATATCACCACCGTCAGCGCGATGATGATCGTCCTGCGGGGGATGCCGAAGGGACTGGCCTTGCCTGTCTTTTTCGGTGCGGTACCTGTATCCATAAATTCGACCCTCCTCTTTGGTATGCGTACAGTATAGCAAAGAGGAGGGCAAAGGCGCAAGAGGCTGCGCCCACAAACCCCGCGCAACGCGCGGAACCGTCGTCAGACGTGCTTGAACGCCACCGCCGTGCGGCTGGGGATGTAGACTTCAAAGCCCACGCCGCGGCCGGGCACGTTCTTCGCCGTGTACACGTAGTCCTCGCTGATGTTGCCGTTGCCGCCGAAGGCGGGCTCGTCGCTGGTGAACACGGCGCGGTAGTCGCCCTCGCCCAACGGATGGGTGGGCAGGAAGAAGTCCGTCGGCGACTCGGTGGGGTGGAAGTTGAACAGGTAGATGATGTCGCCCTTGCAGAAGGCCAGCAGCTTGCGCTCCTGATCGACCCAGAGGTTCACCGCCCCGCGCTTGGAGAGCACGCGGTACTTGCGGGCGAATTTGAGCATGGCGCGGTCAAAGTCGCGCAGCCAGGCGTACTTGAGCATCTCGTTGTCGCACAACGACCACTGCCGGCGGGCGTACTTGTAGCTCCAGCCGTTGCCCTCGCGGGGGAAGTCGATCCACTCGGGGTGGCCGAACTCATTGCCCATGAAGTTCAGATAGCCCTCGCCGGCCAGCACCAGCGTGATGAAGCGGATCATCTTGTGCAGGGCGATGGCGCGGTCCATGGTGATGGAGTGATAGTCCTTGTTCATGCCGGTATACATCTCGGCGTCGGCCATGCGGAAGATGAGCGTCTTGTCGCCCACCAGCGCCTGGTCGTGGCTCTCGCTGTAACCGATGTTCTTCTCCTGCGGGCGGCGCGTGGTCAGTTCATGCCACATCTTGCGCATATCCCAGTTCTCGTCGCTCTCCTTGAGCGTCTTGATCCAGAAATCGGGCACGCCCATGGAGAGGCGGTAATCAAAGCCGATGCCGCCGTAGCGGATGGGCAGGCACATGCCGGGCATGCCGCTCATGTCTTCGGCGATGGTCACGGCGAAGGGGTTGACTGCGTGGATCAGCTCGTTGGCCAGCTGCAGATAGGTGACGGCTTCGACATTGGTGTTGAGGCTGAAGTAGCGGTCGTAGCTCATGAAATCCGTGCCCAGCCCGTGGTCGTGGTAGAGCATGGAGGTCACGCCGTCGAAGCGGAAGCCGTCGAAGTGGTATTCCTGCAGCCAGAACTTAAGGTTGGAGAGCAGGAAGTGGATGACCTCGTACTTGCCGTAGTTGAACAATTTGGTGTCCCACGCCGGATGGTCCTGGGCGATGAAGTACTGGTCGTCGGTGCCGTCAAAGCGGTTGAGGCCCTCGTTGGTGTTCTTGCTGGCGTGGGAATGCACCACGTCCAGAAGCACGAACATGCCCATCTCGTGCGCGGTGTTGATGAGGTACTTGAGGTCCTCGGGGTTGCCGTACCACGAGGAGGCGGCGAAGAAATTCGTCACCTGATAGCCAAAGGAGGCGTAGTAGGGATGCTCCATGATGGCCATGAGCTGTATGGTATTGTAGCCGGCCTCCTGCACGCGGTCGAGGATGCGGTCGGCAAATTCGCGGTAGGTGCCGACGCATTCATCCTCCTGCGCCATGCCCACGTGGGATTCGTAGATGAACAGGGGGCTCAACTTGCGCTTGCCGTAGCCGCCGTCCGTCCAGCGGAAGGGGCGGTTCGGCGCCCAGACCTGGCCGTAGAACTCGTTGGTCTCGGGGTCGCGCACCACGCGGCGTATGTAGGCGGGGATGCGGTCGAACTTCTCGCCGTTTTTCGTCACCTGCACCTTGATGCGCTGGCCGTGCATCAGCGCGTCCTCGCCGTCGAGCTTGATCTCCCAGTTGCCGTTTTCCAGACGGGTCATGGGGTGGCTTTCGCGGTTCCAGTCGTTGAAATCGCCGATGAGGTGCATCTCGTCCGCGCCCGGCGCCCACTCGCGGTACACCCAGCCGTCTTCCGTGCGGGCGATGCCGTAGTAAAGGTAGCCGTTGGCAAACGAGGACAGGTCGGCCTTGTCGCCAAGCAGGGCGCGGCGCGTGTCCGCGTGGCGCTGCATGCGCAGGGCGATATCGCTGTAATATGGCTTCAGCCACGGGTCGATGGTCAGGATCTTGTACTGCGGCTGCTTCGAGGCGCTGCGTTTCATGGATCTTCCTCCGCAATTCTTTATACATCTATTATACGCGCTCAATGAAAAAACACTATTGAGAATTGGCTGGAAATACGTTATAATTAGCGTCTGAAGGCGGTTTCGCCAGATCTGCGCCCCGCGCGCCAAGGAGTGTTGCCAGTGAACGCCAGAAGATTGACGACCAACGCTGCAGGGATCGCCCTGTTCGTGTTGCTCAGCTACGTTTCCATAGACCTCGCCTTCCTCAAACTGACCTTCGCCTCGTTCCCCATCATCGTCTCCTCGCTGCTCTTCGGCTGCGTGGACGGCATGGCGGTGGGCGCCATTGGCGAGTTCATCCACCAGCTGCTCACCTACGGCCTCACGCCCACGACCGTCCTCTGGGTGATCCCCGCCTTCGCGCGCGGCCTCATCATCGGCCTCTACGCCCAAAAGCGCCATTTTGACCTGACCATGAAGCAGACGGCGGTCATCGTGCTCATCAGCAGCCTCGCAGTCACGGCGCTCAACACCGTGGTGCTCTATCTGGACGCCGCCATCGTCGGTTACCCCGCGGGGCTGAACTTTTTGCGCATCGTGCTGCGCTTCGTTTCCTCCGTGGTCATGGCGGCCATTTACACGCTGGTCTCGCCGCAGGCCGTGCGCCTCATTCGCCAAAGCGGCGCGGGGAGGCGCTGAAGCAGTTTTTTCGACCCGCCGGTCTTGTCCGGCGGGTCTTTTCTGTTTTGGGATAAGCCATGGCTTGGCCTCATATATTCGCTGTGGGAGGTGCGTCATGGAAGCCTTGGAGAACATCTGTGCCTGTCTGCCCGAGGAAATTTCCCGCGCTGTGCGGGAGCGCGCGGACAGCCTTACCGAACTGCGCCTGCGCCCCGGGGGAAGGCCGCAGCTCTGCTTTGCCGGCAGCGACGCGCTGCTCAAAGCCCCGCTCGCCCCGGCGGCGTTTCGAGAGGTGGCCGCGCGCATGCTCGAACACAGCCTCTACGCCTGGGAAGACGAACTCAAGCAGGGCTTTTTCACCCTTCCCGGCGGCTCGCGCGTGGGCGTGTGCGGCCGCTACGCGCTGGAGGATGGCCGCATCGGCGCGTTGACGTACATAAGCGCCCTCTGCGTGCGCGTATCGCGCGAGGTGCGCGGCGCGGGCAAGGGGCTGGCGGCGGCGATGCTCGAAAACGGCGGCCTCAAAAGCGCCCTGCTCATCTCCCGCCCCGGCATGGGGAAGACGACGCTCCTGCGCGACGCGGCGCGGCTTATCTCCAAGGCCGGCCATACGGTGGCTTTGGCCGACGAGCGCGGGGAGCTGGCCGCCTGCCGCGCCGGCGTGCCCACGCTGGATGTGGGCGAGCGCACGGACGTGATGGACATGTGCCCCAAGCGCCTCGCCATCGCCCACATGGTGCGCGCCCTCAGGCCGGACGTGGTGGTGACCGACGAAGTGGGCGACCGGGAGGACGCCGCCGCCGTGCTCGACGCCCGCCGCTGCGGCGCGGCGGTGCTGGCCAGCGCCCACGCCGCCAGCGTGCAGGAAGCCGCGCGCCGTCCTGCGCTTGCCGAGATGCTCTCCGTGGGGGCGTTCGACTTCGTGGCGCGCATCGAGGGCGGCCTTGGCCGCATCGCCTCGCTGGAGGCGTGGCGGGGGAGCGCGTGAGGACGCTGCTGGCGGCGCTGGCGGCGCTGGGCGCGGCGCTCCTGGGCCGCAGTCTCGCCGCCGCCTGCGCGCGGCGGGGGCGCGCTCTGCGGCAGGCGATGGACGAATTGCAGCGCGCGCGCGTCGATATGCTGGAACGCCGCCTGCCCCTGCACGCCGCCCTCGTCCGCAGCGGCATGGAGGCCCTGCGCCGCGTGGGGGAGAGCGTGGGCGCGGGAAAGAGCGCGGCGGAGGCGTGGCGGGCGCTTGTGCCAACGCTCACGCGGCGAGGCGCTTCGCTCGACTGCCTGACGGGGGAGGACATCTCCGCCCTCTCAGCCTTCTTTGACGGCCTGGGCGCGGGCACGCGCGCCGCGCAGGAGGCGCTGTTTCAAACCACGCTGCGCGAACTGGGCCGTCTGGAAGCGGAGGCAAGCAAAAACGGCGCGGAAAAGGGCAGGCTCTACGCCACGCTCGGCCTGCTCTGCGGGCTGATGCTGGCCGTCGCCTTTATCTGAGCGCCGGGAACATCCCAAGGCAGGAGGAACGCGCATGGACATGGATTTCGTCTTTCGCATCGCCGGCATCGGCATCCTCACCTCGGTCATCGGCATCGTGCTCACGCGCGCCGGGCGCGAGGACGTGGCCATGCTCACCACGCTCTCGGGGCTGGTGGTGGTGCTGCTCATGGTGGTCAACATGCTGGCGGGCTTTTTCGACAGCGTGCGCGCCGTGTTCCAGCTCTCCTGATGGAGGCGGTGCGCATCGCGCTTCTGCTGGTGGCGGCGGCGCTGGCGTGCGCGGCCATGCGCGCGCAACGGCCGGAACTGGCTGCGGGCGTGGCGCTGGCTGCGGGCGCGGCGGCGCTCACCATGCTCCTGCCCGGCCTGCGCGAGGCGGCCTCGGCGCTTTCGCTCTTTGCCGACGCTTCGGGGCTGGACGGCGGCGCGGCGCTGATCCTGCGCGCCACGGGCGTGTCGCTGATCGCCGAATTTGCCGTGCATATCTGCGAGGACGCGGGCGAAAAGGCGCTGGCCAGCCGCGTGGAGCTGGCCGTGCGGGTGACGCTCTTTGCCATGGCCGCGCCGCTTTTGACCGAGGTGGTGGCCGCCGTCACCGAGGCGCTGGCATGAGGCGCGCGTTCTTCCTCCTCGCCGCGCTCCTGCTCGTCTGCCTGCCGGCGCGCGCGGAGGGAGATGTGCGCGCCGTCGTGGACGCGCTCGACCTGCAGGGCTTTGAGGAGACCGTGGGGGAGACGGGCATCGACGCGCGCGAGATGCTCATCTCCATCGCCTCCGGAGAGGAGACATGGGAGCTTTCAGACGTGCTCGCCCGCCTGCGCGACGCTTTTTTTGAGGAATTCCGCCGCGCCGCCGCGCTGGTGGCCGCGCTGCTTGCCCCGGCGCTTTTCAGCGCCATCGCCCGCCAGCTGGCGGGGGAGGGCGGAGGCGCGGGGGCGGTCTCGCAGCTCTGCTGCCTCGCCTGCGCCGCGCAGCTCATCGCCTGGTTCATGCGCCTGACGGCGGAGGCGGAAGAACTCATCGCCGCCGTCGCCCGCCTTGCCGACGGCGCGTTCCCCGTGCTTGCCTCGCTTTTGTCGCTTGCCGGGGCCACGGCTTCGGCGGCGATGGTCACGCCCCTTTCGGCGCTGGCGGGCAACGCCTTTTCGCGCGTCCTGGCCGATGTGGGGCTGAAACTGTGCACCAGCGCCGCGGCGCTGGCGGCGGCGGGGCACCTCAGTCCGCGCCTGCGGCTGGACAGGCTCTTCCAGCTCCTCCGCTCCGTGGTCAACTGGGGGGCGGGCGTATTGATGACCGGCTTTCTCGGCCTCTCAGCGGTGCGCGCGCTTTTGAGCGCGGGCTACGATTCCGCCGCCGTGCGCACGGCCCGTTACGCGGTGGACAACCTGCTGCCCGTGGTCGGCGGCGAGGTGGCCAACACCATGGACGCGCTCGTCTCCAGCGTGCTGCTGGTCAAAAACGCCGCCGGCGCGACGGGGCTGCTCGCCCTGCTCCTCGCCTGCGCGCGGCCGCTGCTTTCATTGGTGGCGGCGCTGTTCGCCCTGCGGCTGGTCTCCGCGCTGCTGGAGCCGGTGGCGGAGGAGGGGCTGATCTCCCTCGCGGACAAATTTTCCCAGGTAGCGAGCATGCTGCTGGTGCTGTGCGTCTCCGCCGCGGTGATCCTCACGCTGCTGCTGGGCGGCACGCTCACCGCCGGGCAGGGCGTGGTAAGGTAGGGGGATGACGAATGACGCTACTTACGCAGATGGCGGCGCAGCTCACGGCGCTGTGCGCCCTTTCCGCGGCGGTGGAGCTGCTGCTTGGCGAGGGGGCGAAAAAACGCGGCGCGCGCTTTCTTCTCGGTCTGATGGCGCTTAACGTCATCGTCCACGCGGCGGGGCCGCTGTTAACACGATGAGCGCGTGGCATGGCCTGCGGGAAAGGCTGCGCGGCGCGCGGGGCCTGGAATGGCTGCTGCTGCTCGTGGCCGTGTGCGTGGCGGCGCTGGCGCTCACGCGCGGCGGCGGAGACACCGCGGCGCAGCCCACGGAACTGGAGGCGCGCCTGGAGCGCGTGCTCTCGGCGGTGGAAGGCGCGGGCGAGGTGCGCGCCATGGTCGCGGAGGAAGGCGGGACGGTCGCCGGCGTGGTCATCGTCGCCGCCGGCGCGGAGGACGTGGGCGTGCGCCTCTCGCTGATGCAGGCGGCGCGCGCCCTGCTGGGGGTAGAGCTCGACCAGATCGAAGTCATTCAGATGCGGAGGGATGCGCGTGCGCGGACGGTGGTTTTTGACGGCCTGTATCTTTGTGCTGCTCGCGGCGGCGACGGCGCTGCTTTGCTCCAAACTGCCCGGACGGCCGGAGGCGGCGCCGGCGTCGGGCGCGCCCGCTGAAACGCCGGCGCCCTCCGCCGCGCCGGAGACGGGCGATCCGCTTGAAGACTTTCGCCTCGAGCGGGAACAGCTGCGCAGCATGCAGACGGCGCAGCTGAACGACATCATCCACGACGGCGAGACGGATCAGCAGACCCGCGCCCTCGCCCAGCGCACGCTTCTTGACCTCATGGCCTGGGCCGAGCAGGAGACGACCATCGAAGGCGTTTTGCGCGCCCGCGGCTACGCCGACTGCGCAGTCACCATCCACGAGGACACGGCCAACGTCCTCGTGCGCGCCGAAGCCCTCACCCGGCAGGAAACGGCGGTCATCCTCGAACTGGTTTTGCGGGAAACGGACGTTGACAGCGGCAATGTCAAGATCATTCCAATAAATTAAAGCAAATCATTTGCCAGCCGCGCTTTTTTCTGCTATAATGGTGAGAGATAAAGGAGGTCTGCGATATGAGCGACAATTATCCGTCGGACGTCAAGCTCGACGAGAACCCGGACGGCAGCGTATCCTTTGCCACCGGCGTGGTCGAGACCATCGCGGGTCTGGCGGCGCAGGAAGTCGAAGGCGTGGCGAGCATGGCCAGCGTTTCGACCGGCCTGGCCGATATGTTCACCCGCAAATCCACCCGCAACCTCACCAAGGGCGTGCGCGTGGACATCAACGGCGGCACGGTGGCCGTGGACGTCACCATCGTCGTCGAATACGGTTCCCCCATCCCGGATGTGGCCAAGAGCATCCAGGAGAACGTCAAGAAGGCCATCGAAACGATGAGCGGGCTGGACGTGCGCAATGTGGACGTACACGTGCAGGCCGTGAGCTTCGAGCGCGAGAACCGCGCCGCGCAGGAACTGAAGGAGCATCAGCAGAAATTGCTGGAAAACAGCATGCGCGAGCAGGAGGCGCAGGAAGCCGCCTCTGCGCCCGAGGCTGCCGCTGCCGCCGCGGAGCAAGCCGCGCCGGAAGCGGACGGCCTCGACGAGGAGCTCGATTTGGACGACGAAGACGACCTCGACGACATCCCCGAGGAGGAGATCGTCGAAGCGGACGAGGACGAGGACGACGACGTGGATGAGGCGGACGACATGGAGCCCATCGACCCCGCCGACCTCAGCGACCTGCCCGGCGAGAGCGCGGGCGAAGCAACAGAAGAAAGCGACGAAGAGCGCCCGCTGTGACATTGCGCAGGCAAGGCCCCGGCTGTCTGCCTGGGGAGGCGAGCCCCGACCGGCGCGGCCGGTGGAAAGGAGGCCCCATGAAGACGAGTTTTTGGGATAAAGTGCTGATGTTTCTCTACGTACTGATCGCGCTGGCCTTCAGCGTCTGCATGGCGCTGCGCGCCTTTGGGGTCGATCTGCTGGGCGCCATGTTCGCCGGCCTTGAACATGCCGCGGGGCGCTTTCTCGCCGTGATCATCGGCCTGGGGCTGACGGCCATCGTCGTGCTTTTGAGCGCCTATATGCTGATGATGATCTTCGGCAAGGGCAAAAAGCGCGTGCCGGCCTCCTTCGTCGCCGTGGATTCAGAGGATGGCTCGCAGGTGCACATGTCCCTCACGGCGCTTGCGCAGCTGGCGCGGCAGGCGATCGGCCGCGTGCCGGACGTCAGGGAGATGAAGATCGGCGTCACCAACGAGGGCGACGCGGTGGACGTCACCGTCGATCTCACCCTCAAGGCCAGCGCCCACGTGCCCACCGTCACCAGGAACATGCAAAAGGCCATCCGCAACAGTCTGGAGACCAACGGCGGCGTGTCCGTGCGCGACGTGCAGATCGTCGTCAGCTCTCTCGCCGGCGCGGATGTGAAGCCTGAGTGGAAGAAGCCGCGCTGGAAGGGCGGCCGCAAGGGAAAGGAAGAGAGCGTCGAGGCCATCGCCGCGCAGGAAGCCGCGGAGCCGTTGGCCGAAGTCCCCGCGAGCGCCGGCGCCGATGTGCACGACGCGAGCGCGGAAGCGCCGGAAGCGTCTAAGGAAGAGGCGCCGGGCGAGGACGAGTGGACGGGCAGCTTTGCCCCGCTGGAGGACGGTTCGGAGGCGTTTTCGCTGGATGAGGACGAGCCCGAGGCCGGGGAAAACGAAAACGGCGCTTTCATCTACGCTGACGACGATGACGACGACGAT
>DVGE01000223.1 GCA_018712885.1 Candidatus Pullichristensenella stercoripullorum
CGCAACCAGAACCCCTGGGCCGAGTGCGACCTTGCCGCCATGGAGCGCGACCATGTGCAGCTCGTGCGCCGCATCACCGGCGGCGGCGCGGTCTACCACGACCGCGGCAACCTCAATTTTTCCTTCATCGCTGGCTCTGAGCGCTACGATCAGGACAGGCAGCTGCGCCTCATCCTCGACGCCGTGCGCGCGCTGGGCATCCCCGGCGAGGCCACCGGCCGCAACGACCTCGCCGTGGAGGGCCGCAAGTTTTCCGGCAACGCCTTCTGCAAGCGCAGCAAGGTCAAACAGCACCACGGCACGTTGCTGGTCGCCTCGGACCTCGATAAATTGCAGACCTACCTGCGCGTCGATCCGCGCAAACTGCGCTCCAAGGGCACAAAGTCCGTGCGTTCCCGCGTCTGCAATTTGAGCGATCTTCTGCCCGGCCTGCGCGTGGAAGCGCTTCTCGAAGCGCTGAAAAACGCCTTCGCGCGCGAGTACGGCGCGTACGAAACGCTGGAAACAGGGGCGCTGCCGTGGGCGGACATCCGCCCCTATATCGAAAAACACGCCTCCTGGGAGTGGCGGCTGGGGGAAACGCCGAAGTTCGATCTCGAAGTGGAAGAGCGCTTCCCCTGGGGCAATGTGCAGCTGCTCTTTTCCCTGCGCCACACCTGCGTGGAGGACGTGCGCGTCTTTACCGACGCGCTGGATACCGAACTTGCCGACGACATCCGCGTCCGCCTGCTCGGTTGCCGCTTCGGTTCCGAGCCGCTTGCGCAAGCGCTGGAGGCCTCGGACAAGCCGCAAACGCGCGAGGTGGCCGCGTTCATCCGCGCGCAGGCGCTGTAAGGGGATGGCGTTGAGATCTCCCCGACTACGCTTTTCATAGCATCGCCGTCCGCCCTCGCGCAAGGGCGGGAATTGAAATGGCAATGAGCTTGCAATGTCATCTTCCGGCATCGGGGTCGCCCTTACGCGAGGTCAGGTAAGATATGCGCCCATGACGGACTGTTGAAGCCCGGCCATCCGCTCCGCAGGGCCCTCGCGCAGGCAAGGCCCATGGGGTGGCCGCCCCGCCCAAAGCCGCAGGCCGCCCCCACGCTTGGTGGAGGCGGCCTGTTTGCGCGCCTTTACAGCCGGCCCTGAAAATCGCTGTCGATGCGCTCCTTCCAGCGCGCGGAGAGCGGCGCGGCGCAGCGCATGGCGCTCATGGCGTCGCTCACCGCCTCGTAGTTGAGCTGCGTTCCCCGCGCGTCGCAGTGGAAGTTGGCGGCGCGGTCGGCGTCGATGCCGAGGCGCGCGGCGGTGTCCACGGCGTCGATGTTGGCGCCGAGGAAGAGAAATTCCCAGCCGTAACGCGCCTTCTGCCGCTCGATCATCGCCCGCACGCGGCGCAGGTCGTAATGGCGGCTGGCGTTCTCCATGCCGTCGGTGGTGATGACAAACAGCGTGCGCTCAGGGCGATCCTCCTCGCGGGCGTACTTGTGTACGTTGCCGATGTGGTGGATGGCCCCGCCGATGGCGTCGAGCAGCGCCGTGCAGCCGTAGACGAAGTACTCCTTCTGCGTCAGCGGCGGTACGTCGCGCGCGTCCACGCGGTCGTGGATCACGGCGCTGTCGTTGCAGAAAAGCACGGTGGAGATCAGCGCTGTGCCCTCGCCCTGGCGCTGCTTTTCCAGCATGGCGTTGAAGCCGCCGATGGTGTCCTTTTCCAGCCCCGCCATGGAGCCGCTGCGGTCGAGGATGAAGACGACCTCCGTAAGTCCCTTTTTCATAAACAAAGCCCTCCTTGTTTTGATGCCTCTATGGTATCAGAAAGCGGGAGGGCTTTGGTCGCTTCGCAGGCGACAAATTCAGTATCCCAGCGGCGTAAGGTCGAATTTGAACAGCAGTTCGTTGACCTGAAAGATGTCGTACAGCCCCGCCTGGATGCAGTATTCCACCACGATGTCCGCCTTGTTGCTGTGCGAGAGGACGAAGCCGGCCTTCATCAAAAGCGCCTGCGTCTCGGAAAGCGACAGCTTGAGGGCGATGGCGAAGGCCAGCGCCGTCTGCTTGCCGGGGTGGTAGCCGGGATCGTTCTTGATCTTGTGAAACAGCCGCCGGTCGATGTTGGCGCGCTTGTAGCATTCAGCGTCGGTCATGCCCTTTTCGTCGATCTTGCGCAGGAGCGCCTGCGCAAAACTCTCGTCCACTTGCCCGAGCATGGCTTCCAGGTCGAGCGGCGCTTCGCAGGGGGCGCTCGCCGTCGGCGCGGCCATGGCCTGTTGGCGGTAATACGCGCGTCGCAGCGTCTCGCGGGGCGCGTCGCAGCGCTCCTCCACGTAGACGTCGTCGATGTACCGCTCCACCGCGCGGAAGAGTTTCTCGCTCACCTCCACCGCGTCGCGGGTGAAGACGACGATGTAGACCAGCATCTCGTTTTCCGCCAGAAATCCGGTGATCGCCTCCACCGCCACCCGCAGCGCCTGCGCCTTGGGATAGCCGTAGGCCGCGGAGGAGATGAGGGGGAAGGCCACGCTCTCGCAGCCGTGCGCCTTCGCCAGCTCCAGCGCGTTTTGATAGCAGGAGGCCAAAAGCTCCCGCTCGCCGGAGCCCCCGCCGCGCCAGATGGGGCCCACGGTGTGAATGACGTATTTGCAGGGCAGGTCGAAGCCCTCCGTGACCTTGGCCTCGCCGGTCTCGCAGCCGCCCAGCGCTTTGCAGGCTTCTTTCAACCGCGGCCCGGCGGCGCGGTGGATGGCCCCGTCCACGCCCCCGCCGCCCAGCAGCGTGGGGTTTGCGGCGTTGACGATGGCGTCCACATGCATTTTGGTGATGTCGTTGCGGATGATCTCCAGCGGCATGGCGTTCCTCCCCAAATAACGTTACGAAAAGACCGGCAAGCGCGCGCCTGCCGGTCGGAGTTCGGGGCGGCCGCCGCCCCGCGCGGTTTAGGCCTTGTACGTTCCGTACAGAGCGCCCAGCGCTTTGCAGGCACGGAAGTCCGCGCCCTCGCGGTCCTTGGTGCCGAAGGCGTTCCAGGTGCTGGGACGGAAGATGTCCTTCTCCGGCACGTTGTGCATGCACACCGGGATGCGCAGCATCGAAGCCAGTGTGATCAGGTCGGCGCCGATGTGGCCGTAGTGGAACGCGCCGTGGTTCGCGCCCCAGTTGTTCATCACGCTGTAAACGTCGGTAAAGGCGTCCGTTCCCGTCAGGCGCGGCACGAACCAGGTGGTCGGCCAGGTGGGGTCGGTGCGCTTGTCCAGCGTGTCGTGCACATTATCCGGCAGTTCGCAGGTCCAGCCTTCGGCGATCTGCAGCACCGGGCCGAGGCCGTCCACCATGTTCAGGCGGGACATGGTCACCGGCATGCCGCCGCGCGAGCGCAGATGCGAGGAATACCCGCCGCCGCGGAAGTAGAACAGGTCGCCGTAGCAGTACTGCGTGGCGTCGAAGCACTTGGCCGCCTCTTCGGGGGTGATGTCCCACCAGTGCTTCATCGCCGGCTTGCCGTCGATCTCGCACTGGCCGGAGGCATCCAGCGTCACCGCGCCGGAATTGATCAGGTGGATGAAGCCGTCCTTGGCCAGGCCCTCGGGCTTCCAGCCGGTCACGCGCTCCACGGCCTCGGGGCTCCAGTAGGTGCGCACGTCGGCAAAGCCCGCCGCCGTGTTCGTCAGCAGCTTGCCAAAGAGCATGGCCACGCCGTTGAGCATGTCGTTCTCGGTGGCGATGACGAACGGCTCGCGGATGCCGTTCCAGTCAAAGCTGGAATTGAGGATGGACTCCATGAAGTCGCCGTTGGGCATATGGTCGGTCCACTGGCGCTGGCCCTGGAAGCCGGCGGCGATGGCGTTGTGGCCGCAGCTCTCCTCCACATAGCCCATCTCGGCCAGCTTCGGGTTGCCGATCATCAGGTCGCGGCCGATCATGACCATCTTCACGCTGTTTTCCAGCACTTCGCGCTTCTTCTCCGGCGTGTGGGCGACCTCGGGCGGGTTCTTGTCCCAGCCGAGGGTGATGTTCTCATCCACCCATTTCATGGCGCGCTCGAACTCGTCGTGGTCGTAGATGCCCTCGTTCCAGCGGCGGATGATCTCGGACATGTCCACGGACTC